>JANQHY010000023.1 GCA_028282395.1 Gammaproteobacteria bacterium | reverse complement strand
CTTCAACGCAATATTACTAGGTTCCTTTTGACCTTGCTCCCATTGCCGTACTGTAGAGAGTGATGTGTTTAAGTATTTCGCAAATACAGCCTGACTAATTTTGTGGCGTCTGCGAATATGTTGGATCTGCTCAGATGAGTAATGTTTAACTTCCGGCAGACATAGCGAATCATACTCCCGCATGGTTTTCTCAGGCATAACACCTGCTTTGTGAAAACCTTTAGCGGTATCATGAATAACTGCTAATACTTTACTTTTTGCCATGATCTTTCACCTCTATTAGTTCTTCGTGACTTCCTATATGTGACTATATCACCTGGTGTTATAGATGTAAAGTAATCAGCAGATCAGTTAGGCTTTTCGTGCCCTTAGCCTGGGGATGAGAATCAAGTGACATGATGTTAGATACAAATAGCGGTCTAACTCAGATGCTTCTTGCAACACAAACTGCATCCGGTTTGTGGATAAGCAATCTGGTTAAAAGTCGATAGTGAGTATAATATTACTAAGGTTAATTGTCGTTATAACGATGAACTAATTAGTGGAGACTCATAGTGCGCCGAGTATTAAGCATAATCACTGCCGTTGCATTGTTTGTTGCCCTGCTACCTACCCATGCACTGATGAGGCAGACGACAGATTTATCCGTGGCAAGAAAGTTTTGTCAGGGGTTTGCGCAATATGGTCTACCTGACCAGCAGAAGAAATCTGATATGTACTTATGCCGTGATGGTTATTTGGTGGGTTACAATTTCAAAACCAAAGAGCCCAACTGGGTGGTGTACAGGCTCACTGAGAAGTCGGTATCTGCGCATATTAAACGGCAGAATAATTTTGCACCGGATTTAACCATACCAGCACCCTATCGTGCCGAATTAAGCGATTATAAGCATAGTGGTTATGATCGTGGCCATCTGGCACCGTATGCTGCTATGGATTTTAGTCAAGAATCAGCAAGGCAGTCCTTCCTGCTGAGTAATATGGCACCTCAAAAAGCACAACTGAACTGTCAGGGATGGGCACGATTAGAGAGCGACGTTCGTTGCTGGGCGAAGTCATTAAAAGAGGTTTATGTTGTTACCGGTGTTATTTTCAAAAATCAGACACCCTGCAAGTTCATTGGTAAAAATAAGGTGGCGGTGCCGGATTATTTCTATAAGGTTATTTATGCACCTAAACAACACCGGGCAATTGCGTTCGTCATGCCTAACGCACCGGTTAAGAAAAACCAGGTTTCCCAATACCGTGATACCATTATTAACATTGAGCGGCGTACTGGTATGCAATTTTTATCAGCACTGTCAGCGCATCAGCGTGATCTACTGATCCACAGCGTCTCGAAAATGTGGTCACTGAGTTGATGCTTTACAACAAAGGTGCACTGCCTTTGGCCGATTTTGGCAAGTATGAGATCTTTGTCGATGTTTCGCTGTGCGATGTGTTTGAATACGAGGTCGAAGCCGGCAATGGTACGATGGCACAGTAGCTCTTCATCGGAGAGTCTGGCGAGGTCAATGAATTAAGTGGTGAAAGCGTGTTTTAGGCGCTTGCCGGTGTTTTTGGTTTTGTGCCGCACATAGCTTGCATAAAAAATATAAAACCGTGCATTTTGCTTTAAAACGTCACATTAATAATGGCTACTATTTGATATATTTTTTTGCATATTTCGCGATATAATTACCGCCACAAGTTAGCTTGATGAGAATGGCGAGAGACAAGTGCTCATACCCAATCGCCTCAAAGAAGAGGCATAACTATGAAAGAGTCAGTGATTGAGGAGCAGGCGCACGTTAGTTATGCAAAATGTGAAGATGCTAAAAAGCTCTGGGCTAATAATGATAATGACGCCTTTTTTGATCGTTTTACGCCTGATGTTCATGATGAGTGTTTATTTAACGCGGGTTTGGCCACCAATAAGGATTTAACCTTTATACAAGGACTCGTCCAACAGGCAGAGACAATCTTGGAAATCGGCGCAGGCTATGGCCGAATAGTTAATGGTATTAAGGCTATCAGCCAGCAAACACATATTGACGCAATCGAAAAAAACCCGCTTATCTTCAAACAGTTAAGAACGTTATCGCATGTGGCGGGTGTTACTCTGTATAACCAGGATGTTTTTGATTTTTTAAGCCATTCTAACAAACAATATGATCTCGTCTTGTTACTATGGTCAACTTTGGCAGTTTTCTCTCCCGCTGAGCAGTTTACGTTACTAGAGCGTTTGAAGTGCCATCTGAACCGAGGCGGTAAAATTGTTATCGATTTTTTTCTCAGCGCAAAAGGCAATTTGAAACCTCATATAATGAATAACTATTATCATGTTATTGCTGATCAGACTAGTCATTTCGGATACTTATGCCCTAGAAATAGGCTGAAAAAAATAGTTGAAGCACTTGGGTATGCAAACATTAACTTTTACGAGTATACTGCCGACCAGGAAGTGATAAGGCAAATTGCCATTTTAGACAATTAGTCCTTGCTCTCTATCCTTACACAGCCGGTAAAGAACTTGGCATTATGTGGAAAGACTCTGTTTGGATACTTGATGTTGAAATGATCAAAATCCGCTAGCTTGCTTAACGAATCTGCCGGCAGGATTTGTCCATACCTGGCACTCGTTTGACTGTGGTAAAAGGTGGCGTTTTTAGTTTCTGCAACTTCATGAATATAGGGTGCATCGAGATTTGCCATTGTGCCGTTAATATGATTGACGTGTTTTACGTAGATATGTCGTGCATCATCAATGAGTTTTAATGAGCTCTGAATTTTCTTGTATTCATAGGCTGACTCAGTGGTTGGAAATTGCAGGCTGACATAGATAGGCTGAGTATTCCCAGGTGTGAGTGTATTACTATGCATAATAATCGGTTGGTAATCTCTGAGCTCATAAATATCGATATAGGCTTTTTCAATAAACTCGGCTGGCAGGAAGTCATCATTGATGGCCGGTTGAAACCCCGATAACTGACCTGTTCCAACTGCAAAAATGTTTTTCACAATATCTCTTGCCAACCAACTTTGTTTGATATTTTTTGAATAGCTGATGTGTGAAAAAGCAACGTTCCAAGGGAAAATGTTTGCCCAAAAATTTTGCCGATCACGTAGGATTTGGAGTAGATAAACTTTAAGTGGTTCCCATCCGTGGTGGTGAATATAGTCTGCCCAACTTTTGCTTAAAAAAAGTGTTCTGCAATACCACTTTGCGCCTTTAGCAATTTCCTTGAAGTTGATCCAATGGCCATACAAGTTATCCGGTTTGTTTATTGATATATCAAAATGCCTTTGTAGTTTGTTTAAACCATTAGTATCCTTGATGGTTGGTAAGAAGAAGCAACAACGAGAACCTGCCGTCATTTCCCAAACAGAACCACCAACATAAGTGTGAGGTTTTATTTTCTTTTCAACAATTACCGACAAGCCGAATAAATCACCTGGTTTGATGAGGTATGATGGGATGATCGTTTCGTCAATAACAACGTACAACTCCATTGGCTTTTCAAGAGAGATCGAAGCGGGATTTGCCTGGAAATTGTAAGAGAGGTCATCTCTCACCTCGGCTGGAAGTGCTTCGTCAGTAATGGGTACACTGCTTCCGGCTGTTGTCGCGATGTTGAAAACACCATTTTTGAGGATATGGGCGCCGAACGGATAGGCGCACTCATAAAAATAGCAACTTTCAGGTAGATCAAGCGTATCGATAATTTTAGTTAACTCAGGGTTGAGTGAATGAACCTCATCTCTAACATCTGACCAAGTTTTTTTACTAACCAGGAACTTTGCATTCACTTCTGCTTTCCAAAACATATTTAGATTTTACATTTAAATTATAGATCAATTTTATAAAGTGTTTTTATCTTTTTGACTGTGCTTAAATGATTCGCAGAGCCAGCCACAGGAAAGTGGCTAAATTATTACGTACAAGCTCTAACAAGGTAGTGGGGTTTTAGTCACAACAAACATTGACTGAAGCAGCTAACACGGTATTGCTCCGGTCAGAATAAAAACAAAAGATGGGAGAACAGTAACAATGAATGTTCAAGTAGCCAGTGACCTGTTAGAACTAGCTGATTTATGCGGTGGGGATAAAAAACAATTTGCCGCGGTTGCCGATTTTATCGTGAATCGACTTTTGCTGGTCAATCAATGTAATGGGGTTGAGCGCTTGCGTACTGACGATGAATTGCGGCCCTATATCATTCAACTGATGCAGGCAGGTAGTTCTTTGCAACCGCTTTCTCGTGAAGATGCTTACCAGGCATGCTTGCCGTATTGTGAAAATCCTTCTTTGATCAATAAGTTACTCGGCTGTGATGGCGTTGCGGTTACCAACAAACGCTATAGCAAGCAATCACCCAAACGCCAATATGATGCTACCCAGTGGGTGTAAATCATAATCGCGTTAGATAATGTTGAACATAATAAGGAAACTATGATGAGTTTAGTCAGACCTATTCAACCGGACCGTAGCATTGGGGTGCGCCCTTTTGGTCGCCATGCGCAAGTAGCAACAAGCTTTCAACTCAGAAAGCCAGCAAAACTGCAGTTTTTT
>JANQHY010000063.1 GCA_028282395.1 Gammaproteobacteria bacterium | reverse complement strand
GGGACGACGGGGGTAAGATTAGCGAATAAACCGACCACTCTCTGCCGAGCGTAGATACTGACTAACGCCGTTACTATAAAGTAGCCACTCCTCTTTGTTTAACAACTCCAACTCTTCGCAACGTAGGGATAACGGTAGAATTGTTGCCATGGAGTCCGTACCAATATAAAAGTCACACAGCTCTGCCATCCGTTGACGATAGAATACGCCGCCGTAACCGATAAAACGTGTCACTATATCAAATGTCGAGTAGTCATTCATGCCATCACCAACATGCAGAATATGCGGATGCTTGGCTTGAATCTGTTTAACCACCTGATATTTACCTTGAATCTCAATCAGTGGTGATTGATGATCAAAATCGCGATAGTGGCCAGATTCATCAAACTCTGCCGCCACCGCAAAAATATTTTCGCGTTTGATATTCAGTTTGTCTGCAAATATATCAACCGCTTGTTTTAAGCCAGCACTGACAATATAGATCTCTTTGCCTAGGCGCTGCATCAATGCCAATACTGCTTCAAGATCGGGAACCCTATCCTCAAAGTAACTCTGCCCTAACTTATCAACTTGTGCCGCTGTTGGCTTAGTCAATAATAGTCGCTGCTGATAGATCTCTTCATTGAACTTACCATCACTCATCGCTGCTTCAGTGATACTTGCCACTTCGGCACTGACACCATTCATTCTCGCAAGTTCATCAATCCCCTCTAACCGGGTTAGTGTGCCATCACAATCAAATACAATTGCATCAATTGCATGCTCAGGCTGTAACTGAATCATCATAATTACCTCCGCTTCCTGTTTAACGTTTTTACCTGGAGAGTAAAAGAATATGAATCTTTGCCACAGGAATCAATCAAGTTTGACTCTTTTTTGAACAACAAAGCAAAATAATAGGGTAAAATTTTTTGTCGTTATGCTCCAACTAACGCTAATATTGCCCTCGGAGCAGGAAAGACTTGATTTCCACGGCAAAAATAGACTATGATTTTTTTACACTATTTGGTGAATTAAGCAAAAAAAAGAGGCTACTGTGACATCAACATTGACACCCTTTGCCGATCTTGAGCAAGAGAGACTGGAGCATTTCGCCGAAAAGGCTTATCTCGACTACTCTATGTACGTTATTCTTGATCGTGCCCTGCCACATATTGGTGATGGACTGAAACCGGTACAGCGTCGTATTGTCTATAGCATGTCAGAGCTGGGGTTAAAAAGTCAGGCTAAATTTAAAAAGTCGGCACGGACAGTCGGTGATGTCCTCGGTAAATTCCACCCTCATAGTGATAGCGCCTGTTACGAGGCAATGGTATTGATGGCACAACCATTCAGTTACCGCTATCCGCTAGTTGATGGTCAAGGCAACTGGGGGGCAGCAGATGATCCGAAATCGTTTGCCGCCATGCGTTATACTGAAGCACGCTTAGCTGCCTACAGCGAACTGCTGTTATCTGAACTGGGTCAAGGCACAGTTGATTGGCAACCTAACTTTGATGGCACACTGAAAGAGCCAGCACTGCTACCTGCACGGCTACCCAATATTCTTCTCAATGGCGGCTCTGGTATCGCTGTTGGCATGGCAACTGATATTCCACCACATAACCTCCAGGAGGTTGGCAGTGCCTTGATTCATCTGCTTGATAACCCTAAAACCACATTAGAAGAGCTGACTAAAATTATCAGTGGCCCCGATTTTCCCACAGACGCTGAGATGATTACCCCCAAAAGCGATATTGTTGATATCTATCGTCAGGGCACCGGTACAGTGCGTCTTCGTGCTATCTACAGCCGTGAGGATGGCCAGATTATCATCACCGCCCTTCCCCACCAAGTTTCCGGCGCAAAAATTCTTGAACAGATTGCCCAACAAATGAATAGCAAAAAACTCCCCTGGGTGGAAGATCTACGTGATGAATCGGACCATGAAAACCCAACACGTTTAGTTATCGTGCCACGCTCCAACCGTGTTGATGTCGCGCAACTGATGGACCATCTATTTGCTACCACGGATCTCGAACGCAGCTACCGTATTAATTTCAATGTTATTGGTATCGATGGCAAACCGCAGGTAAAACCCTTACTCACCCTGCTAAAAGAGTGGCTCACCTTTCGCCAGATGACCGTTAAACGCCGACTACAGTACCGTCTTAACCGCGTAACCGATCGCTTGCATATTCTCGAGGGATTACTCATCGCCTTCCTCAATCTTGACAAAGTGATAGCCATTATTCGTAAGGAGGATAAACCTAAGCCGGTCTTAATGAAACGCCTCAAATTAACTGAGCGTCAAGCTGAAGCGATTCTTGAATTAAAATTACGCCACCTGGCCAAACTAGAAGAGATGAAGATTCGTGACGAGCAGGCCAAACTCAGCGATGAACAGAAGACATTGGAAGCACTATTAAAATCGGCAGCAAAATTACGCACATTAATCAAAAAAGAGATTAAAGCCGATGTCGAACGTTTTGGTGATCTGCGTCGTACTGCTCTGGTAACACGTCAGGAAGCCACGGCAATTAAAGAACAAGATCTGCTACCAACCGAACCTATTACTGTTATTCTCTCTGCTAAAGGTTGGGTACGCTCAGCTAAAGGGCATGATATCGAGTGTGAAAAACTTAATTATAAAGCTGGCGATCAGTTTTTAGTTGCCAGCAAAGGACGCAGTAATCAGATGGCGCTGTTTCTTGACTCTACTGGCCGTACTTATGCCCTACCTGCTCATACACTCCCCTCGGCACGTAGTTTGGGCGAACCATTAAGTGGTCGTCTTAAACCAGCAGCAGGCGCTCTATTTGTTGCAACAATGATGGCAGAAGAGAACAGTCATTATCTTCTCGCCTCTTCCGCTGGCTACGGATTTATTGTTAACACAACGGACCTGGTCAGTAAAAACCGTGCTGGGAAAGCAGTACTGTCGCTTCCCAACGGAGCTAAGCCATTGATGCCATGCCGTACTGGTATTCATGATAACGAATGGCTGGTTGCTATTACCAACAGTGGCTATATGTTGATAACTGAGTTATCAACACTGCCACAATTAGCCAAAGGGAAAGGGAATAAAATTATTAATATTCCCAGTGCAAAATTCAAAAGTGGCGAAGAGTTTGTCCAACATATTGTTGTGATGGATGCGACAC
Organism: Gammaproteobacteria bacterium; assembly: GCA_028282395.1. The sequence goes on along the minus strand of JANQHY010000063.1, from coordinate 1,497 downwards.
AAACACTGACACTTAAATCCGGTAAACGCAACTTAACACTAAAGAGTAAAGATATTCAGCACTATTTTGGCGAACGCGGTCGCCGCGGCCATAAATTACCACGCGGCTTGCAGCGGGTAGAGACCATTACAGTAGGTTAAAGCATCTGCATAACTCTATGCAGATCCTGATACGACTTCGCTTTTTGCCCCGGCGAACGCAGCAAATAAGCCGGATGATAGCTGATCAATAGCGGCGTATTGAGCTCACCGTAATGGTAGAGCTGCCCCCGCAATTTCCCTAACGGCGCATCACTATCAAGCAGAAAGTGTGCGGCAATACGTCCCAAGGCCACAATCAGTTTAGGTTGAATAAGATTGATCTGCTGCTGCAAGTAGGGTGTACAGCAGCGCACCTCTTGTGGTAGTGGATCACGGTTTTTGGGTGGCCGACATTTGAGAATATTGGCAATAAATACTTGATCACGACTAAACCCTATGGATTTAATCATTTCAGTGAGTAACATTCCAGCACGGCCAACAAATGGCTCACCTTGGCGATCCTCATCAGCTCCCGGGGCCTCGCCCACAAACATTAAATCAGCCTGACGATTACCACTACCAAAAACAGTCTGTGTGCGAGACTTGGCAAGTTCGCAACGCGTACAGCTGGCCACCGTCTGTTGTAACTGACTCCACTCCGTACTACTAACTGTTTCAGTTGCTTCAACTGTCTCTGTTACCACAGCAATCTCCTCTATTTTTTTTGCCGGTGCAGACTCAACCTGGCGTGGCTGCCACACATCAATACCCAATGTTTTTAATAGTGTCTCTCTGTTCATGCACTAAAGCATAACGCTTTTATGACTATTTTGGTAGTCTCCACACAATATGCTATGCTACGGAAAATTTACATTACAGGGGAAGCAATATGGCAACAACTAAAGCGCAAAAAAATCGTATTGAGTCTGACAGCATGGGAAAAATTGCCGTGCCAGCAGATAAATATTGGGGGGCACAAACAGCACGCTCACTCATCCACTTTTCTATTGGCGAGGACCACATGCCACGTGAAATCATTCATGCTTTCGCCATTTTGAAAAAGTCAGCGGCACAAGTAAATGCTGAACTCGGACTACTACCAAAACGGCTAGCTAAGCTAATTGGTCGTGCAGCAGACGAAATTATTGCTGGCAAACTCTATGACCATTTTCCACTCTACGTCTGGCAAACTGGTAGTGGCACCCAAAGTAATATGAATGTCAATGAGGTGATCGCCAACCGCGCTATCGAACTTGCTGGTGGAGAACTTGGCAGTAAAAAACCTGTTCACCCCAATGACCATGTCAATTTATCCCAATCGTCGAATGATACCTTTCCCACAGCCATGCATATTGCGGCAGCTATCACTATTGAGCAGCAGCTTCTGCCAAAACTGCAAGCCCTGCGTCAGGTTCTCGCTGACAAAGCAAAGCAATTTACTACGATTGTCAAAATCGGCCGTACGCATCTGCAAGAT
>JANQHY010000248.1 GCA_028282395.1 Gammaproteobacteria bacterium | reverse complement strand
TTTAACGCCTTAATTTCATCTCCTACATCTTTATGATTTTGTTCATCATTTTCAAGTTTAATTTTTAAATCATTTTCAATTTTTTCAATATCTAAAAGTATTCTGCTATACTCTGTTTCAATTTCTTTCCATTTTTTAGGCTGGGTACAGTTAATTTTTTTATAACCCTTGAGCTCATCATCTAAATTTTTTAATACATCTATAGCATCATGATAGGGATTATTTTCATTATCTAAAAATTCATACTTATCATTAAAGCTAGTTGCAATAGCATTAACTTGATCAAGATATGCTTTAATTGAAGCATTCATTTTATTATTTTGAGCATATATTCCAGTTTTAGCCGAGTTAATTTTATCATCAAACTGCTTGCCAGATTGATGATTAACAATCAAGTCACTTATATCTTTCTGATTTTCACTAGAGAATTTATCTGAATCATTAACGGCAACTTTAACATCATTAATATGATCAAGAGAAGGAAGTTTATTTTTAATATCAGATGAAGTACTCTTTAAGTTCTCAAATAACTGTAAAGTAGTCTCTTTGTTAACTTTGCGCATAAGAACATAAACTTCATAATGCAAGCATTTGGGCTTATTTTCATAATATTTTTTTGGCTCTGCATTAATTCTACTCTCTATCTCTGCAATAGCACTATTTATCTCCCCCTTAAATTCATTGTTAGAGATTATATACTTTAAATCATTCTTTAATATTTTAATATAATGCGAAGCAAGTTTTTTATAGACTCTATCCATAAGAGCAAAAACTTTACTATTTAAATTGTTGCGTTTATCATCATAGACACTATTATTCTCATTCGCTTTATTAAGGGATAACTCTATCGCGGAAATAGCACTATTTATCTCACCCTTAAAGTTATCATCAGGCGCTTTCTCCAAATATTTATTCAAATGTTGTTTTAAATTTTGTATATGGTTGCGAACAATTTGGCAATTTTCCTTAGACCCATTAATGCATTTATTTTTGACAGAATCATCAATATTATTGAGATTCCTCTCAATGTTCTCATAAAGAGAATCACTTATCACATGAGTTTTAATGACTTTAACAGCAGATTCATGATTCTTTTTATCAATCTCAATATCAATATCACGAAAACGTATATCAGCTAGAAATATTTGATCGTCAACTTTATTTCTGCGCTTTTCTATTTTAGTTCTATTACCATCTAAACTTTGCTCCACCGCAAGACTAATCTCTACAATCTGTTTGAATTCGGCGATACTTCCTTTTTTATAATTTTTTCCAAAATATTTGTTTTTATAATTTTTTATCCTTTCATTTAGCGCTGTTAATTCAGCATTCTCAAGCTTATATTTATCCGACTTTAATTCATTTTTAAATCCACTTTCAATCTCTTTTATCCGTTGTTTACAGTAGGAAACCACTTCAACAGGAAAGTTGTTTCTGGCATCTTTACTTCTCGAGAAGAGCTCTTCCAGGAGAGTTGCATCATTAATAGTAATCGATTTAAACGGGTGCTCGCCATTTTTCAACTCCTGCATGATATGCTGATAGTAAATATCACAGAAACCTTGATTCTTATAACCTAGATATGTCCACCAACTGCTTGGATCAATGCGATCTTCTTTATTAACAAAAAACATATTCTCTAAAAGATCGTTAAGTTCATTACTATAATCTTTACTCTTTTTATTAAGAGAATAAATGCCCTTTAAATAGTGATAGAACTTTAGTCCTGACTCGGGAAGAAGTTTAAAGCGTGTTTTATTGGAATATTTTTTTGCAAGCTTGTAGCGAGCAAGTCGTTCAACTTCAGTTGCAGTAACCAAATTGCTCTTAAAAGCGTTAAGAAGATTAGCAAAGAAAGCATTAAATTTTTCCATCCCATCATTTGATTTTACATTCACATTAGAAAATATTGCTTTATCAAGCTTTTTTCTAAACGACTTTTTCTTAGATGGATCAGCCTTCTCACCCTCATGCGTTTTGCATTCAATAAAATGTTGTAAATACTTTCTAAGCGCCGTATCACGCGTTTCATCATTATCAATCTGCTCTAACATTAGTTTATAGAAGAAGCCAAGATTTTTTTCACAAAGATCCTCTAATAGAAAACGAACATGACCAGCTCTCTTTGTATGAAATAAGAAAATTAATCTCTTTAACACCTGTTTTTTTAATTCGGCATCCTTTGATTTATTAAAAGTTACTCTTATTGCTGCTGCCAGCTGATTTCTTTTTTTTGCTCTTGGATCAGAATTACTACCAATACTGAATTTACTTATGATACTGGCGTTACCTAGACTTTCAATATCATCGTCTTTGGCTTTATCAAAAGTATCCTCATATTGATCTAAGTGTATTTTTAAATTGAGCATGCTTAACACCCTGTAAAAATCGTTTTTTTTATCCACCCCTGTAAGAGATTATTTATTATACGATAATTCTTGTTAGCAGTCAAATTTTTCTATATTTTATTTTTATTTATCAATATCTTAATGAGGATTAACTAAAAATGCCTAACTGATTGTATTATCTATATCAATTAATACTTATGAATGATTAGCCAGATCATCACATGGGGTATTAAAAAATGCGTACAAGGGCTAAGACTACCCTTGTCAGAATAAGTTAGATGCTATTTGCCACTATAAGTAACAATCTTCGAGTAGTTGTTGCCGTGACATTTTACTTTTCTCTTCCGCTGAGAGATCATGGATAATCTCACCATCATGAATAGCAAGTAAGCGATTACCATAGCGTAGCGCAAAATCAAGATTATGCGTCGTCATAATGCAGCTGACATGACGCTTTGTTACCTCTGCATACGTACGCTCCATCATCCGTTCAGCCGTTTTGGGATCAAGCGCACTCGTATGTTCATCTAACAGTAAAAGCTGTGGTTGATAACGTAGACATAAGGCCAGAATAAGAATCTGTCGCTCACCGCCGGATAAGCGGTTCACTGGTACATTAATACGCTCCGCTAAACGTTCGTGAAACTGCTCAAGATAGTTGCGCAATTCAGCGATGCGTATCCGCTTAGTTGATTTAAGCGGCAATCCACACATACGCATCTCCCATAATAAGCCATTTTCTGCAATAGTCATCTGATTAAATAATGACGCTTCGGTTGATTGTGTCAAGGTAACTACTGCACGGGCAAAAACGCGCCGATCAATACGATGAATATTCTCGCCATTAAACTCAATCGATCCATGGTTAAAGCGGTAACTTTTATTAATTAACTTAATGAGTGTACTTTTCCCCGAACCATTACTACCTAATAAAATAACAAAATCACCGGGTAGCAATTGACAACTAACATTATCAATAAGGGGTTTGTCGCGCAGCGGAGAAGTAAACTCAACCTGATTAAGCTGCAATAGTGGCGTCGTCATGAAAACGCCTCCTGCTGTCCACGTGAATAGCGTGCAGTAGCAAGAAAGAAAACAATTAGCAGGCCTAAAACCAGTTTAAGATTAATCGGGTTAATGCCAATATAGAGAAATAGATTCAATGCAAGAAAGTAGATATAGCTACCCAACAGGCAGGCAAAACCATCAACCAATGCATTAAATTGTGGTCGCCGATAAAATAGCGTGTGCACTAATTTTAACCCAATCACAACAGACCCAATTGCAGTTAAGGCCTGACCAATGCCCATATTGATATCGGCATAACCGTTGATTTGAGCGGTCATCACGCCACACAAAGCAGCTAAGCCATTCGCCAAGCCTAAACCTACTGCCAACATAAGATTGGTTGAGCAACCAAAACTACGCAATAGCCCAACATTATTACCATAAGCACGTAGAAACAGTCCTGCGCGACTATGTAGTAGCAATACGATAAGTAACATTAATATCCCAATAAAAAATAATAGCGTTAACCACAACCCTAATGGATGGTTATTTTGCAATGCTGACAAAATACTATTACTCTGCAATAGACTAATATTGGGCTGCCCCATCACATCAAAATTGACGCTATAGAGCATAAAGACTGCTAAAATACTAGCAATTAACGAATCAATTCTGGCCACACGCTGCATAATGGTAACAATGATCCCTGCAATAATGCCAGCTAATACTGCACACACCATACTCGTCCATTGGTCGACACCAGCACTAACCAAACGCGCAAATACCGCAGAGCCTAAAACAAAAGTGCCATCAACAGTAAGGTCAGTCACCGCCAATATGCTATAACTGATATAAATGCCCAATACTAGTGGTAGAAATACCAACGCTTGTTGTAGCGCTGACAGTAAGAGTTGTAACATGCTTTTTTGCTCCTAAGCCCCTATTCCTTTCATCATCACAACCGGGTATCCAGCATGAGTCGCTGCTTTCCTTAATGCTGCAACATCGACACCCTGTTTCTTTGCAGCTTGAGCATTAATAAAAAGTTTATAATGATCCATCATTTTGACAGGAATTTCTGATACGGGCTTGCCCTTAAGCACCTGAAGCGTTAGCTTGGCACCATCAATACCAATTTGGGACTCTTCAACACCAATAGCTAATGCCGCACCTTTCTGCACGGAGCCATCATCAGAAGCAATTAATGGGATATGGCGCTGCTCAGCATCATGCGCCAAGGTGCGAATGCCACTAACAATCATCTCATCTTTTAAGACAAAAATTGCTTGGCTATCCTTATCAACCCGCTTCCCTATCGTATAGAGATCTGGCAACTGCTGTACCATCAAATTCTGTATTGTTAGGCCATACTGTTTGGCAGCCTTCTCTGCTGCTTTGGCATCACTGAACGCATGCGGATCGCTACTATGTATTAATGTAATTTTATGGATTTTTGGCAGTGCCTGCTGCATGAAAGCAAACTGTTTAGCAGGGATAATCTCATCGGAAACATTGGTAGTATTACGTGGCCGTTGCGCTAAACGCTCTTTATCACTGTATACAGCTGCGAGTGCGACAATAGGCGTATGTTTTACCATGTTAATCGTCATCTCAGTGACAACTGTGCCAATTGGCACAATAACATTAACATGACGCTGTTTAAGCTGTTGGATAATAGTACGCTGCAAATTAATATCGCCTTGCGCATTCTGCACGATGAAAGTGACTTTACCTGGATATTCTTTGCGTAATGTTGAGGTAAAACCAGCAACAATCTCTTTCATCGCTTCGATCTGTACCGGGACAACAACGCCAATCACAACAGGTGGATGACGATTAATAGGCGCTGCCATTGTTGCAGACGTAACCACAAGCATGAAAACGCCACAAATTGCTGTTGCTAGACGCCGAACCTTCATCAATTGCCTCCCATTTTTGTTAGTCTATTCATTACTAAGCTGTAATGCTAGACCATTACAAGCGCTAAGTCAAGGGCGTTACAACGATTTACGCAACTAAATCCCCTCTTCAATGAAGACTCGACAGCCCTGCTCAACCTGGTCAAACAGCTTAATGATATCTTGATTGGTCATGCAGATGCAGCCACGTGATACGGGTTGCCCTAATGGCCGACTATCAGGCATACCATGGATATAAATATAGCGATTATAGGTATCAACCAGACCACCGCAATTCTTGCCCTCCTCCAGACCATTAAGCCAGAGAATGCGGCTGAGGATCCAATCACGCTCAGGATAACGTTGCCCTAATTCGGCGGTATACTGCTCGCCAGTTGGTTGGCGCGCAATAAATACCGTATTGATTGCCATGCCGCCACCAATTTTGCTATGAATCTCATGCCAACCACGCGGCGTCATTTCCGAACCATTCTGTTCACCAAAGCCACGTTTTGCCGTTGAAATTGGATAACAACTTATCACCTCCTCTGCTCGCTTTAGCGTCAAAGTCTGCTCACTGCCATTGACATGTATCCAATATTTCGTTTTCATAATAACTTATTATAGAGAGTTTTTTGCTAGATAACTAACTCATAGCGCCAGGAATTCTCGGCGAGAGTTACTGTGGCAATGCGATCGCGATTCTTAGAGGAAGAGCTGCCATCTTCCCTAGAGTGCAAGTGCTAACGCGCCGCATTAGTAATAGACGCATAGCAATAAATAATATCATGATAAAGAGGATTAACATGTCAATAGAACCTTTTTTAAAATTTGAAGAAATCAACCCTGATGCCACAGTAAAAAAAACCCTTATCTGGCTACACGGTCTTGGTGCCGATGGCCATGATTTTGTCCCTATGGCAACACAGCTCAATCTCAATAATCAACTGGGGCTACGCTTTATCTTTCCTCACGCGCCAGTACAGCGTGTAACACTTAATATGGGTATGGAGATGCCTTCTTGGTACGATATTTATGGCTTAGCTGAAGATAGTCCGCAGGACAGTCAAGGCATTGCTCGGGCACAAGGCTGGATTAACGAGCTCATCCAGCGTGAAAATGATCGCGGTATCAGCAGCGATAAAATTATTATTGGCGGTTTTTCTCAAGGCGGTGCATTAGCTTTAGCAGCGGCACTGCAACATCCTCAACCACTTGCCGGTGCTGCCGTGCTCTCTTGCTACTTACCCATTGCTGAGCAGATATTACTTAACTTAGCGCCAGCCAATCAAGCACTACCTATTTTTATTGCTCATGGCAAACAAGACAATGTTGTGCAATATGATTGGGGTAAACAGACTCGCAACTACTTAAGCAACCATCATTATCGCGTCGAATGGCATGACTATCCGATCGCTCATACGACCTGCCCCGAAGAGATGCAAGCAATGGCGGTCTGGCTAACGAGTCTCTATTAAATGAATCAAGCAACTTTTTCTATTCGCGTTCGTCAGCGTGTTGTGGCTGCTTATTCTTAATCCATTTATTTAGTAGAATTTGCGCGGTATCGAATGTTAATGGTTTAACTAAAAAATCATCCATACCACTAGCCAAAGCTTTTTCCCTGAAGAAGTTGTCGCCATAAGCTGTTAGCGCAACAATTGGCACATGGCCTCCACTTTCTTGTTCACTATTACGAACAGTTTCAGCAATAGTCATACCTTCCATGTCATCCAAATCAACATCAGCGAGAATTAGATCATATTTATTTTCTGCGATTTTTTCTATTGCCTCGCGACCCCCGCTTGCTCCATCAACGTCACAATTAAATCTTTGTAACATAGAAATCAGCGCACTCTGGGCAAACTTCACATCCTCAATAACAAGTATTTTTGCTATGCTGCTCATAATTAATCTCCACTTATATTGTTCAGACTCATTGGTATTACATCTTCACTAGAAGATTGAAGTTTAAATAAATTCTTGAAAAGAATATATAGCACAAAATTAATTATTTTTGTAAGATAAGACCTACTACCCTGTAAGGGGCTATCTAGTTATTTCTACTAAAGAATCTTTAAAAAAATGTGCTCTCAAACAAAATAATAATACAGCTAAAATGATAAAAATTACATATTTTAGTTGGCACAGCTTACGAATATAGCTACTATAGCGTAATCAAGTAACTTACGCACAGGGGAAAGAATTGTGACAGCAGAAATAGGCAACATTATTACTCTTCGATTAAAACTTACCGAAGAGACAACACTCGCTCAAATTACTGAACAGATTACGGTTCTGAATGGAACCATTTCTGGCATTGATTCAACTAATAACAAAGAGCACGCTTTTATTCATGATATTACTATTAGCACTTCAGGTGAGGAGCATGCTAACCAGATTATTGAAGCCGTGAATAAAATTAATGGTGTTGACTTAATTAATTTCTCTGATCGTACATTTCTTATCCATCTTGGTGGAAAAATTGAGATCAATAGTAAAATGGCGATTAACCATCGTGACCAACTTTCTATGGCCTATACACCAGGTGTCGCCAAAATCTGTAAAGCGATTCACGAAACACCCGAGAAAGCATGGCAACTAACAATTAAACGCAACACGATTGCTATTGTCAGTGATGGCAGTGCCGTATTAGGCTTAGGTAACATTGGCCCAGAAGCTGCTATGCCCGTTATGGAAGGCAAAGCAATGCTGTTTAAAGACTTTGCCGGCGTTGATGCTTTTCCTATCTGTCTTGATACTCAGGATAGTGAAGAGATTATTAAAGCGGTAAAACAGCTTGCGCCTGGATTTGGTGGTGTAAACCTTGAAGATATTGCCGCACCGCGCTGTTTTGAAATCGAAAAGCGTTTAAAAGCTGAATTAGATATTCCCGTCTTTCATGATGACCAGCATGGTACCGCTATCGTTATTGCTGCTGGTTTTATTAATGCACTACGTTTAACCAAACAGAAAGCAGAAAATTTAAAAGTGGTATTTAGTGGCGTTGGCGCTGCTGGCGTTGCCTGCACCAAGATGCTGCAACAGATGGGCGTTAAAAATATTATTGGTTGTGATCGTAATGGAGCGCTACACAAAGGTAGAACTGATCTCAATGAGACTAAAAAACATTATGCAGAAACCACTAATCCAAATAACGAAACGGGTTCCTTAGCAGAAGCCTTAAAAGGCGCCGATGTTTTTATCGGCCTCTCTGGTCCTAATATATTATCCGTTGAAGATATTCAACAGATGAACCCTAAACCAATTATTTTTGCACTTGCTAATCCTGTACCTGAAATTATGCCAGAATTGGTTAGGCCCTACGCCTCAATTGTTGCAACAGGACGCAGTGATTATCCCAATCAAGTCAATAATGCCCTGGCATTTCCCGGGCTGTTCCGCGGCGTATTAGATTGTCAGGCCAGTACCATTAATGAGGAGATGAAACTGGCTGCAGCCTATGCGATTGCTAATACCATTGAAGAGAATGCACTATCGCCTGATTATATTATTCCAAGCATTTTTGATGAGAAAGTGGTGCCGGCAGTTGCACAAGCTGTACGCCAGTCAGCACAGGAAACCGGTGTAGCACGTAAAGAGAGTTAAACGCATCTCCTTCTCGTCGTCTCGCGGCTTGGCGGCGGGACGATGGGAACGATGAAAAGCAAACTACTGACTTAACAACCAATCAATAATGGGTTTATTAGCAGCAGGAAAGTTAATAGTCGGCAATTCCTTCAAAGCCACCCACCGTAGTGGTTGCCCCTCTGCACCAATAATATTCCCCTGATAGTCAATAATATGAAAAGTCTGTAACCGCACAGTTCGATTATGATATCGGTGAACCACTGACATAATCGGTTCTACACGCTTTACAGTGATCGCCAACTCTTCATGCAGTTCGCGCACTAATGCAACTTCAATACTCTCTTCTGCCTCAACTTTGCCACCAGGAAGCTCCCATAAATTACCTTGATCGCTATCTTTATCACGTAAGGCAATTAATAGCTGATGGTGCTTGTTAAAAATAACGCCGAGAACGATATCAAACACTGTGTGCATTTACACTAGCTTACCATGACACTGTTTATATTTTTTACCTGAACCGCATGGGCAAGGCTCATTACGCCCAACACCTGCATGGCCTGTATAAGGTGGTTCATCATCTGGCATACCCTCAGCCAATAACAACCCTTCTGTTTCTGCATTGCCAAATGAAATAACCGGTGTGTGTGTAGTTACCTGCTCAGTAGAAGAGACATGCATATCTGCATCACCAGCATTAGGATTCTGTAGTTTTAACAATAGCAATGACTGTACTGCTTCATGTTTAATGCGATGCTCCATGCTAATGAAAGCATTATAGGCTTCCTGTTTATACTCCTGTTTAGGATTTTTGTTAGCATAGCCGCGTAAATGAATACCTTCACGTAAATAATCCATAGTGTGCAGATGTTCACGCCATAGTGTGTCAACCGTTTGCAGCATAATCGCTTTCTCAATACCACGTAGTGTTTCAGCACCAAAGCGCTCCTCTATTGCAGCATAAGTATTGTCCATTTGTTCAATAATCCATTCGGAGATGCTTTCATGATTAAGAAGACTATCGCCTTTAACTTTCTCAACCAGATCAAGTGGCAGCGCAAAATCACTGGCCAATTGTCCCTCTAATCCTGCAACATCCCACTGCTCCTCAAGACTCTCCGCAGGAACAAACTGCTCAACCAAATTAATCGCCACTTCGTCACACATTGGTTTAATACTATCGCCAATATCATCAGACTGTAAGAGCTCATTACGCTGTTCATAAACTAATTGGCGCTGTTCATTAGCAACATTATCATACTCAAGCAGCTGTTTACGCATATCAAAATAGAATCCCTCTACTTTGCGCTGTGCGCGCTCAATCGCTTTGGTTACCCATGAGTGCTCAATTGCCTCATCCTCTTTTAATCCCAGTTTTTGCATCAGACTAAACACACGTGGTGAAGCAAAAATACGCATGAGGTTATCCTCAAGCGATAGATAAAAGCGTGAGTGGCCAGGATCACCCTGACGACCAGATCGACCGCGCAACTGATTATCGATACGTCGAGAATCATGACGCTCACTACCAATGACCGCTAATCCACCAGCATCAATGACTTTTTTATGGTTCTCCTCCCAGGTCTGCTTAATTTCTGCTCGCTTGGCATCACTCGCTTTAGGACCGAGCGCCGCCAGTTCAGCTTCAAGGTTACCACCTAGGACAATATCGGTACCACGACCTGCCATATTGGTAGCAATAGTGACCGCTCCAGGCCGCCCTGCTTCAGCAATAATTTTCGCCTCTTTATCATGAAATTTAGCATTAAGCACTTGATGGCGAATTTTTGCTTTCTTTAAAAGTTTAGATAAATATTCTGACGTCTCAATCGCTGCAGTGCCGACTAGTACCGGTTGGCCGCGCTCTTGACACTGTTTAATCTCATCAGTGACGGCAGTAAATTTCGCTTTTTCGGTCAGATAAATTTTATCTGCATGATCTTTACGAACCATCGGCCGGTTTGTTGGAATGACAACGACCTCCAAACCGTAGATCTCCTCAAACTCATACGCTTCGGTATCAGCTGTACCAGTCATCCCTGAGAGTTTATCGTACAGACGGAAATAGTTTTGGAAAGTAATACTGGCAAGTGTCTGGTTCTCACGCTGAATCTCTACACCCTCTTTGGCTTCAACAGCTTGATGTAAGCCCTCTGACCAGCGCCGCCCTGGCATGGTACGACCAGTATGTTCATCAACAATTACTACCTCACCATCTTTAACAATATAATCAACATCACGCTGATAGAGTGTTCGTGCACGTAGCGCACCATTGAGAAAATGGTTGAGAGCGATATTACTTGGATTATAAAGGCTATCCTGCTCTTCTAGCAGTCCAGCATCGACTAGCAGCGATTCAACATGCTGCTGGCCTGTTTCTGTTAAAAATGCCTGGCGGTTCTTCTCGTCAAGATAGTAATCACCCGGCCCCTCTTCATCTTGTCTCTCTTTAAGAACTTCAGCTATCTTCTTTATATTTTTATATATTTCTGAATTGTTCTCAGTTGGTCCAGAGATAATAAGTGGCGTACGCGCCTCATCGATAAGAATCGAGTCGACCTCATCAATAATGGCAAAACCGAGTCCGCGTTGCACTCTCTCTTCAAGACTAAAAGCCATATTATCGCGCAGGTAATCAAAACCAAACTCATTATTGGTTCCATAGGTAATATCTGCTTTGTAAGCACTACGCTTCTCGTCTGGCGATAATCCAGGTAGGTTGATACCCACTTCAAGACCCAGATAGCGATAGATCGGTGACATCCATTCAGCATCACGACGTGCCAGGTAATCATTGACCGTGACAAGATGTACGGCGTTACCTGTTAAGGTATTTAGGTAAGCGGCTAGAGTTGCCATTAATGTTTTACCCTCACCTGTGCGCATTTCAGCAATCTTACCTTGGTGCAAGACCATGCCACCAATTAGTTGCACATTAAAGTGGCGTAGCCCTAATGTCCGCTTACTGGTTTCACGAACCGCGGCAAATGCCTCCGGCAATAGCGCGTCCAGTGTTTCGCCATCCGCATAACGCTGGCGAAATTTTTCCGTCAGTCCAGCAAACTCACTCTCATCAAGTTTGCTAAACTGCTCCTCTAAGCGGTTAATCCGCTCAACTACCCGAGATAGTTGTTTAATAACACGTTGGTTACGGCTACCGATGACCTTGGTGAATAGACTCATTTATCTTATCTCTCCCGTTAACTGCCTCAAACAGATGCTTTTATCAACTGTCTATGGTAATCTATTGTCATGATGAAATCACCTCAAAGTTTTCATGATATTATCAATCAACGAAGCAATCGGCTAGCCCGGATCTGTTTTAAACTCAAAAAGTTGCAGCAACTTAACCAACTGCTTGAGCAGATTCTCCTATCACAGCTAGCTGGCTCACTCACTGCTGGCAAGCAGCTTAATGCCCACTGCCGTGCTGTTAACTTCGAACGCAATACCATTACCCTCGCCGCTGATAATAGCAGCTGGGCAACACAGCTGCGTTACCGTAGCGCCATTATCCTCCAGGCATTGCGCCAACATACTGATTGGGCCATGGTGAGAAAAATCGATATTATTATCACCCAACACACGAAATATGACAATAAAATGGACAATTACTATCCGAAACGCCAGTTATCACAACAAAATGCAGAAAAAATTCGTGCCACAGCAAAAGGGATCAAAGATGAAAAACTGCGCCATATCCTTGAACAACTTGCTAGCCGCGCCTAATTTGACACAATTGCCCTTCCTCGCTCCTCTGCCACTCTCTGAGGGAGAGGATGCTCGCAGGGCGAGAGAGGGAAAAATCAATAATCTGAATTGGCACCAAACAGGTAGGTCAAGCCAATTTCACCCTGGTTATCTGTCAACGCTTGGGAAGAAAAGTCGTTAATGCCATTATAATTTACCCGCCAGGTAACTGAACCTAAGTCCTGATACTTATAGCTAATATGTAGAAGTAGCTGTTTAGTTAAATTGACATAAAGCCCTGCGCCAACCTGCCAAGCCTGTTCTATTTGATCATAATTAGTCGTAACGGTGGTATAACCCTTAGTTACTTGATTTTGATAGGTGTACTTACTTTCAACCGAGCTACGGTTATAACCCAGACCCGCTAATAAAAAAGGTGTAAAGGGGCTATTATTTCTCCATGGGACAATCACATTGGCGAATAATGTATTGTTGTGAACATCACTGCTCAACGAGTCGCCATTACTAATACTATTCACCAGCATATCGCCATTATCATAAGAGAGTCGATAGAGATATTGATAAGATAGTTCAAATTGTAGTGGCATATTACTGAAAATATAACCAACATGCAGTGCTGCACCAGGCGTTGATTTTGCGCCAGGGGCATTTGATTGGCCATCAAAATTAATGCAATAACCAGTATCGCAGCTAACAGACTTATACTGTGTTCTAGCACCAATAATTCCTGCACCCATATAAAATCCTTGATTAGTCATCGAAGAGGGCAACGCCTCAACGCTACTATAAAGTGTCATCAATGAAGCAGTGGCAACCAGCCATTTTGAGCCGTAGTTGACTATTTTTTTCATTTTTTCTTTACCTCTTATCATTTAAATAGCTCATTTAAATACTAAAAAAGATTACTCAACTGTAAATTTGTTCAAATAGTACACTATGTAGATAAAAATACAACCTTGAACCTAAATTCCGCAGTACCCACCGTCGCGAGAGTTGCATGGCCTTGCTTCGCTAATGCCTAGTGCGCCCTACCGTTATCATTGAATACCGGCTATACTACCTGCAACGGCATAAAAGCGGAGCAGGAGAACAGCTATATGTGGAACCAGATATTCTTTTTAATATTGGCCATCTTCATGATATGGCTACTCTATACTTCAATTAAGGGACGCCGTGGCCAATTTTCACGCAATAATTTAGTAAAAACCTTCTGGACGCTAGGTTGGATAGCGATTCTACTCATTGCCTTTATTGCGTTTTTAGTTATGTTAGTAAGACAATAGAAAAGAGGAGTTACCATAGTGACAATAACAAAAGTTGCCCTGATCAGCGGTGCTGGAAAACGCCTGGGTGCGACAATTGCCACCCGGCTACATCAACAGGGTTATAATGTGGTAATCCACTATCGCCAAACTGCTGAAAGTGCTAAAGCACTTTGCAACACGCTAAATGCACAGCGCGCTGATTCAGCCATCACCCTCCAAGCTGATCTAAGCGATAGCACAACACTCCAACCTCTTATTAACCAAGCAGCACAACAATGGGACCGACTCGATCTGATTGTTAATAATGCTGCAGCATTCTATCCCACGACACTTACTGAAGCCAGTGTTGAAGATTGGCAACTAATTTTCAATACAAATGTTAGAGCTCCTTTTTTTCTTGTCCAAGCTGCTATTCCCCATCTCGAAAAAGCGAATGGCAATGTTATTAATATTGTTGATATCCATGCTGAACAGCCGCTAAAGAATTTTGCTATCTACTGTATGAGTAAAGCGGCATTATTAGCAATGACACGCTCGATGGCAAAGGAGCTTGGCCCAGCTATTCGCATTAATGGTGTTGCACCAGGCATGGTAGCCTGGCCTGATGATGACAGCTTATCAGAGAGTGCAAGAGCAAGTATTATTAAGCGTATCGCTCTGAAACGTGCAGGCAGTGCAGATAATATTGCTGAAACGGTTTGCTTTATTGTTAACAATGACTACCTGACTGGTGAAGTTATTCATGTTGATGGAGGCCGTCTACTGCATGTTTAACCTGACAGAGGCTTCACGCAACTGGTAAGGGCTTGTCAAAAAATAAATGGAACAGGTGGCCGACTGTGGTGATGAAGATTTGAACGTCTGGATTGAGAAAAAGCGCAAGTATAGTTATACTATATTGAGCATTTTTCGATTGACAGGCGTTTGAAGATTCGTTGCCACAATCGAGCAAGATGTTTCAGTTATTTTTTGACAAGCCCTAAGTAAGGAGTACTATATTATGGCCATGAAAGAGGTTCCACTTGATAGTATTCATCTGACCAGAAAAATTTTAATTGCGATGGGTGCTGCAATTATTGTTGGCTCGCTTCTACGCTTTTTCCCTGCTGGTGGCTGGATCGATAATTACCTTGTTGAAGGCCTGTTTTCTGTGATTGGACAGATCTTTATTAATTTGATGAAAATGTTGGTGGTTCCAATCGTGCTAATTTCACTTATCTGCGGAACATTATCACTAGGAAGTGGTCGAACCTTAGGTAGATTAGGCATCAAAACCCTATTGCTGTATCTATTTACCACTGCGCTAGCCATCACTATTGCATTAACAATTGCCTCACTGCTTCACGTTGGCAAGGGTGCACAACTGCCGATTGATACAGCGATTACTATTCAAAAAGCACCGCCACTAAAAACACTGTTAGTTAGAATGATTCCGGAAAATCCGATTCGTGCATTAGCAGAAGGCAATATGTTACAGATTATCATCTTTGCGCTGCTATTTGGCACCGCCCTCTCTTTTGCTAAAGAGAGAAGTAAAAAACTTGTTAGCGTTCTTGAAGAGATCAACCACACACTAATGGTGCTGATTCTACTCATTATGCGCCTAGCGCCTTATGCAATTTTCTGTTTACTGGTAAAAGTTTTTGCGGAACTTGGCATCGATCTTATTCTTGAACTACTGCTCTACTTTGTCATTGTAATCGTGGTACTGTTAATCCAAATGCTAGTGACTTACAACGTACTACTGATGGCCTTGGCGCGCGCTAATCCAATCAAATTCGTGAAAAATATTTTCTCGGTACTATTATTTGGCTTTAGTACTTCAAGCAGTAATGCCACCATTCCAATTACCCTAAAAACCGTTGAGGAGAAACTTGGCGTTAAAAATAGTGTTGCTGCATTTACTATTCCGCTCGGAGCAACCATCAATATGGATGGTACA
>JANQHY010000243.1 GCA_028282395.1 Gammaproteobacteria bacterium | reverse complement strand
GCCGCAGCAAAAATTTATCTCTATTATGATTGACCCCGTTAATCCATTGGCAGCAAAAGGTGATAATGACTTGCCAGAAAATATTATTGCCAAAATTGTGTTTGTAGCCAGTGATGTGATGCATCAGTCACTGATTTATCATCTCTATATTTATAAGCTATTTAATGTAGAGTGGATTAACAAAGCAAAAATGGTGCATTTGCCGGCTGATCATGCTGAGATAGGGCGCCGCAAAGCTCACATTGGCTGTTCAATTAATGAGGCCTGGAAAATCTATGATTTTTTTACCAAAGAAGACTGTTCAACCAAGGGAGAACGTCTCGGTAACTTTTTCCGATTATTTTTTGAAGCAACGTATTATCGTGCGCAAGGAAAAATAGATAGAGGGGTGGAGACTAAATTAATGCAAGCAACCCAGATTTTACAGAAAGAGTTTGTTGGTTGCTATGGTGATAATCTATTTGCAAATGGTAAGCGTATTGTAACAGCAACAGAGCAGGTCTCTGTATCAGCAATTAAGTCCATACTTTCTATGATAACAGAGAATGTTGCTAAAGTTGCTACAAGGAAGACAGTATGGCCATTTTTTTCACAGAAAAATGTACAACAGAGTGAAGAGTTTGAGCCGAAATTTTTACGGGCAATGCTTTAGCGCAGTTATAGGTAGAATTTTAATAATTCAAAATAGAGGAGAGAATTATGCAGAGTCAGCAGGCGCCACAGTTCAGCAATAAGCAGCTTCTAACGTTAGTCTCAATCGCTAGAAAAGCGCTACTTGCTTACATGCAGGGCAAGAAGCCGCCAAAGGTTAGTGATGATGAGGGTGAAATGTTTGGCGATTATTTCAATGAGGTGTTTGTTAATGTCAAATACAATGGTAAAAAATATGGCTGTATGGGCTGTTCGAGTGATTCACTAATCGTTAATATTCAAGACGCGGCGAATTGGATTATTAAGGCTAAGGATCATGAGAGATTTGGCAACTATGAAGCATTAACAGTTGAAAAAATGAGAATTGCAGAAATTAGTATCTTGATTGTTCATAGTGAAGAGGTTTTGGATTTTAGTTCGGATAAAGAAATACTCGACCAACTTACGAAAAAGAAACATGGATTAAGAATTTTTCTTGACAACACTAATGCTAGTAGTGCGAATAAAATGAATGCGACCTATCTTCCCATGGTCTGGCGTAGTATCACTGATGAATGGGCCTTTCTTGAGAATCTTAAAATAAAGGCGGTAAAGAATGGCGGTAAGAAGATGCGTGAGAAGTTGAAGGAAAAGAATTTCATCATGCCTAAAATTATTCGTGCAGAGCGTTATCAGGCAATTGAATTTGCTTCTGCACCGAAACCGCCTTTTTCACAATGGTTTTGGCAGAGAAGAGAAAATCCATTGTGGGGTAAAGCACCGTCCTATAGTGAGAGCGTTCATAAAAACTACTGCTTTAATTGCCATGCCTGCGCTTTCCATGAGAGGCCGTATCTTGAAAGCAAAGCTAAAGAGAGTTCAGAAAAAACTGCCGAGCTGATGCTTTAATCAGACTCTTTTGTTGTGGGCAGTGTCTGGTCAAGGACATGATAAAAGCTATCAAATGCTGATTCGAGTGTTGAATAGGTAGATGCTAATAGTTCGGCATCCTGCGTGTCAGTTTTAACAGCATCCTGAAATGCTTTTAGTGCTTTCTCCAGTTGCGGTAATTGTAAATAGCAGACGCCGCCCAGACATCTATGCAGTGTTTCACGTAGCGTTGTTATGTCATTGTCGCGATAAGCCTGTTTTAGTGATGGCCTTGAGCTTTTCAGATCATCGGCACACATAGTGAGGAGTTGTTGCGTATGTTTGAGGTCACCTTGGCATTTCTCTATGCAGCCAAGCCAATCAATAATAAGCAAACGGTTGTCTTTTTTAATAACAGGAGGTGGTGCTTCATTTTTTTTGTTACGGGTTGCTGTTGAAGTAACAGAGCAGCCGGCATAACGTTGTAGAATGGGCTTCAATGTTGTGGTAGTGGCAGGTTTAATAATCAGATCCTGCATTCCAGCAGCGAGGCACTCATCTTTTTTATTCACATGGCCAGTCAATGCAATAATCGGTACTTTTGCCATGTCAGTGTTTGTTAGGGCACGAATTTTTTTAGTTGCGTCAAGCCCATTCATATCCGGTAGACCCACATCCATAAAGACCAGATCATAAGTATTTTGTTGCAATTTCTCTATTGCTTGTTTGGCATTCTCGGCGATATCGATAGCGCAGCTAAAAGGTCTAAGCGTAATTTTCAATGCCATTGCAGCTGGGCGATTATCTTCAACCACAAGTATGTGGCAGGAGGCCTCCTCAGCAGATAGTTCGGAATTCAATGAGACATCAGTATGCTGTGGCAGATTGTCAAGTTGGATGGCGGGTTTCTTGAAGTCACTATGGTCAGAGATGGTAAAGGGCAATTGCATAATGAATTTTGTTCCCTTGCCCACCTCACTCTCTACTTTAATCGAGCCTTTCATAGCATTAACGTACTGCTTAACTGTGTGTAAACCAAGGCCTGAACCTTTATAAATGCCTTCATAGGATGGGGTTAAACGCGAGAAGGTGTCAAAGATAGTCTCAAACTTATCTTCTGGAATACCAATTCCAGAGTCTTCAACAATGATTTGCAGAACAACGAGACTGCCTTTTTCCTGGGTAGTCGTAGGTTTGAGTGATAGGATGTTCAATTTGACAAATCCCTCCTCAGTGAACTTCAGGGCATTGCTTAGTAGATTCAGCATTGAACGGTTGAAATAGTCTCTTAGACCGCGTAAGTAGCGCGGTACATTATCAGCAATTTCAGCAGATAGTTTAATTTGGCGGTGTTGTGCTGCTGGTTGTAATAGGCTGATATTATGATTAGCCAGTTCACGTAAATCAAAGGCGCTCTCCTGCTCGGTTATTTTACCAGATTCAAGATTAACGGTTTCCAATACTTCATTACATAGCTGTAACAGTTCGTTGGTGGCATTAATAAGAAAACTACTGTTATTTTTCACCGTGGCAGTAAAGTCTTTCTGTTGTTTAACAGACAGTTGGCCACTTTCTTGCAAAATATGTTCGGCACTACCGGCGTTATTGAATAGATCCTGGACCATGCCAACAATGCCAGTAATCGGGGTGCGAATGTCATGAGACATGTTGGCAATAAACTCAGATTTTGCCAAGCTCGCTGCTTTAACCTTCTTGTTGGCCTTTTCCAGGTCTTTTTGGGCACTTTTTAGTTCGGTAATGTCGGCTGAAACGCCAACTAGGCCTATTGTATTACCTTTTTCATCGAAAAGAGGGTATTTATATGACATTAGATTGTACTTTTTTCTATTGCCATCTTTATCCCATAACATAATGTCATATTCTATTATTTTCCCTTCTTTAGAGTTCATAATTTCCGAATGCTCTTCATAATATGACTCTATAATTTCGTCATCTAATTTATTGATTTTGGCCATGTCACGAATAGATAGGCCTACCATTTCTTCAGGAGTAGAGAATCCATAATTTTCTGCATGAATTTTATTATTTCCTAGGATAACATGGTTAGTATCGGTCCAAAAAAGCATGGCTGGTAGAGCATCAATAACATCTTGGAAAATCTTTCCGGCTTTTCTATTAGCATCAGCTAAAGCTTCTTGTGTTTCTTTTAATTCTGTTATATCCGTTGAAATTCCAACTAAACCAATCACTTCATTCTTATCATCAAATAGTGGGTACTTGTGGGATATAATATTGGTTTCTTTTCTGTGATGATCATTATTATAAAGCATGGGGCTATACTCAATATTCCTTCCTTTTCTAGATTGCATGATTTCCGAGTGGTCCTTATAATATAGATCTATCAATTTTGGGTCTATATTATTCATTTCTCCTATTTCACGCATAGAAAGTCCTATTATGTCAGAAGGTTTTGAAGATCCCCATTTTTCTGCATGGACTTTATTGTTGCCTAGTAAAACATGATGTGTATCAGTCCAAAAAATCATAGTGGGTAGGGCATCAATAATATCCTGAAACATTTTTTTAGCTTTTTCATGTGCTTTTTCTCGTTCTTCAGCCTGACCGAGCTTCTTCTGCATCTGTTTTAATTCGGTGACATCAAATGAGGCGCCAACAAGGCCAATAATATTTCGATTTTCATCAAATAGTGGATATTTGTAAGATGTGAAATGTTGTTCACCTTTGTGTTTTTTTCCATCTTCATCAAATAGTGAGGCAACATATTCAAGAATTTTTCCTTTACCTGACTGTATGATTTCATTATGTTGCTGGCGAAGGATTTTGATTATTTCATGATCCTTACCAAGGGCATTCTCTGGCCCCGCTTCCATAGGTAGGTTAATGAGGTCATCTGGAGATGTAAAACCGAAATTTCGCGCGTGTGTGATATTATTGCCTAAAAGCGTATGGTTGGTATCTGTCCAAAATAGCATCAATGGCAATGAGTCAATAATATTTTGAAATATTTTCTCAGCTTTTTTATAAGCTTTAACCTCTTCTTCTGTTTGTATAAGTTTTTTCTGTATCTTTTTAGATTCAGTGACGTCTAGAGATACACCAACTAGGCCAATAACATTTTGGTTGTTATCAATTAATGGGTATTTATAACATAGCAGATCACACTTTCTTCTATGACCATCTTTCGCTGGCAAATCAATGTTATACTCAAATATCTCTCCTTTTTTAGACTTCATGATTCTTGCGTGCTGTTCATACCATAGATCTATTAATTTTGGATCTAAATTCATGGATTGCTGTGCATCACGCATAGTCATTCCGATTGGTTCTTCAGTTGAAGAAAAACCAAATGTCTGTGCATGAATCTTATTATTTCCAAGTAATGCGTGATTAGTATCGGTCCAGAAGAGTAGGGTGGGTAATGCATCAATGATATCCTGAAACATCTTTTTGGCTTTTTTGTTGGCTTTAATTTCTTCCTTAGACTGAATGAGCTCTTCCCGGGTCTGTTGTAATTCGGTGATATCAGTCACAATGCCGATTAAGCCAATTACATTGCACTCTTTGTCAAAAAGTGGATATTTATAAGTGATATAATTATGATCTTTTGTATATCTTTTGCCATCTTGATCAAACAATCTTGCCTGATATTCTAATATTTGTCCAGTTTTTGATGCCATAATGTCATTATGGTGCTGGTAGATTAACTCTGTTAATTCTGGTTCTGCAACATTCGCTATAGCCTCACGACAAGACAGTCCAACCACTTCACTAGGTGAAGAGAACCCTAATGCTTTGGCTTGAGCCAAGTTACATGCTTTTATAATGTGACTAGTATCAGTCCAGAATAGAAAAACAGGTAAGGCATCAATAATATTCTGAAAGACTTCATTAGTCATCAGGTCGCTACTGTTATTTTTAGTCATTTATCACGCTACCCCTAGAATATGCTTTATATCATAATTACTTATCGGTTATCGCCCATGAGCCAGGCAATATAGCGTTTAATTATAGCAGGTTCTAGCGGTTGTTCAATGACTTGGCTATTGCAGAGCGCATTTTCAGTGTTCTCTCTAGAAAAGTGGGGGGAGTGTTGATACACTTCCAGCAAGCTTAGCCCATTATCAATAGTATCGGTAAATAGCGGTAATAGTAATTCAAGCTCACTAGAATGGCCGGCTGCAATATGATTTTTTAGTCTTTCACGCCATTTAGCAAAGGGTTCTCCAATTAGGGGGATATCTTCACGTCTTATCATATTAAATAAATCATTAGTCGTTAGGTTATTTTCGCTAGATGGCACTATATGAAAAGCTTTTCCAGCACAATTAGGCTGTTTTGAAATTTCAATAATAGCTTTACTTGCATAGTCAACAGTAATAAACTCCTCCTTAAGATCAGTTAAGACAGGAAAGTATCCTAAAGAGATACATCCTCTAATAAATCTTGCCCATAATTGATTGGCATTGCCAATGCCATTACGACTATGACATAGAATAAATCCAGGGCGATGTATGGACACTGGAATGCCGCGATTTATTGCTTGCCATACCAGTTCTTCTGCCACAGCTTTACTTTGTGTATAACCTAAATCATGGGGCAGAGCTTTTTCAAAATGGGTATTCCATAAGGGAGATCTTTCTTTAAAGAGTGTTTTTTTATGATTAAAATAATGTTTAAAGCTAAATACTGCTACTGAAGAAATATAATGCAAAGGTTTTAATGCTTGACTAATGGAAAAGCGCAAGATATTTTTCATTCCTAATACATTGGCATCTCTTAATGATGAGTAAGGTTTGACAAAATTCACTATAGAGGCGGAATGATAAATAATATTAATTTCTTTTTCTAGCTTTCTATGCTCTTCTTGTTTTAATCCAAATAGGTGTTTTGAGATGTCTCCAACTATTATCTTCAATCTAGGATCGTCTATAGTGATTTCAAGCTTATATTTTTGTATTGTTTTAAGTAATCTCTCTCTCGCATGATATTTATTCTTGGCGCGAATTAAGCAGTAAATTATACAATTTTTGTCATGAAGAAGTTCGTCAAGTAAAAATGCTCCCAGAAATCCTGTGGCGCCAGTTAATAGGATGTTTTTGTAATTTCCTTCAGATGAAGGAATTAATGTTTTATTTAAAGTGATATTCCTGCCAAGAAGAGATTCGTTCTTGAAGTATTTAAGTGATAATATATTTCTTTTTCTTTTCTCTTTTGGTGTTTCAATTAATTTTGCTTGATTCTTTATGGTTGGGCAAGAAAAAAGATCTGAATATGAAGATTTAGATATATTGTCGTTTATCATTGCAGTCAACTGCATTGCAAGTAAAGAATTTCCTCCCAGTGAAAAGAAATCATCGTTAATGCTAATGTCACTAGTTTTAAGTACTTTGGACCATATTTCTAGTAATTTATTTTCAACTTCTGTTTTTGCTTTATCTGTTTCTTTAATTATTCGTTGCTTTTGTTTGCGAATGGAAAACAATAACTGTTGGCGATCAAGTTTTCCATTGGCATTTATTGGTAAGGAGTCAAGAAATATAAATTCCGAAGGGATCATATAGTAGGGAAGATGTCTTTTCAATTCAAAATATAATTTGTCCTTATATTCCTCGAGATTAATATTTCTATTGTATAGTATGATATAAGCTATCAGTGTTTCATTATTGTAAGTCATATTCTTTATTACGATTGTTTCTTTAATATTTCTAAATAGTAATAATCTGTGTTCAATCTCTCCTAATTCAATACGGTATCCTGATAGTTTAACTTGATGGTCAATGCGCCCCATAAATGTTATATTTCCATCAGGTTGGTATTTGACTAGATCTCCAGTTCTATATAGTCGGGAGCCATTTTTTATAAATGGATTGTTAATAAACTTCTCTTTAGTTAATTTTCTTCTATTAAGATATCCTCGAGCTAGTCCAATTCCGCCAATATAGAGTTCTCCAGGCATTCCAGCAGGAACTGGTTGCATTTGCTTGTCTAAAACATAGGTAGATGTCGTCTGAACATTCTTTCCTATAGGTATGCATCCTTCTTTCCATTTGCTGGTTGTTATGTCAAATGAAAGTGAATAAACGGTATTTTCAGTTGGACCATAAATATTTATAATGTGCTGGAGAGGTGATTTTTTTGTCTCTAATAGTTTTGTTAAAATTTGAGTGTCTGCTAATTTCTCTCCAAAAAATAATATCCACTTTATAGATTTAAATATTTCTATGTCTATGGATAAGAACTTTTTAAATAATAAAGATGGAATAGTTAAGATGGTAATCTTGCTATCTTCTAATATTTTTTTGAATCTATTATTGTCTAATAATACTTGTTTTGGAATAATAACCATTGTATGTCCATTCAATAATGATCCCCAAATCTCAAAAGTAGATGCATCAAAGGCAATGCTTGATGTGTGCGCAATTATTTCAGTCTTACTGAGGTTAATATAGTTGGGAAGTTTTACTAGATTTATAATGCTGCGATTCTCTATCATTACCCCTTTGGGCTCGCCAGTTGAGCCTGATGTGTACATAATATAACTTAAATTTGTAGGATTTATCTTTTTCTTAGGGTTATATGTTGGCTGGTTCGTTAAAATCTCCATAGTACTCTTTCTGTCTAAATATATACATGGAATGTTATTTTTAGTAATCTTTTTTGATATATATTGTTTTGTTATTACAATCTTAGTCGATGCGTCATTAAGCATAAATTCTAATCTTTTAGGGGCTGAGCTCAGGTCAAGAGGTAGATAAGCAGAGCCTGTTTTTAATACAGCTAGAACGCTAATAATAAAATCTGCTGAACGTTCCAGGGCGATAGCAATGATATTCTCATTCTTTGATAAATCTTCTAGTGAAAGTAAATAGTGGGCCAGGCGATTAGCTTTTTCATTTAGTTCTTTGTAAGTCAGAGATAAATCCCCATCAACAATGGCAATAGAGCTATTCTTTTCTTTTACCTTTTGGTTAAATATCTGTAATATTGTCTTTTTCTCAGAATAGTGTGGTTCTGGCGTGCTCCACTTGGTTAATAATTTTTGTGTTTGTTTGTAGCTTAATAAAGGAAGCGAATCGATCCTACTATTAGGGTTTTTAACAATACTGCGACATAATTCTAGCCAACTATTGGCCATTTGCTTGATGGTGCTGCTAAAGAATAAGTCGGTGCTATATTCGATTTTAATTTTTAAACACCCACTGCGCATCTTTTCCATTTCAAATCCAAGGTCAAATTTAGCTGAATCAATATTTCCTGTATGTATTAATGATTTTCTCCATAGCTTGGTATTTATATTTTTAAAGTTGATGCTTTTAGACCTTCTCTCGTGCATAGTGACTGAGACTTGAAATAAAGGGTGAAGATTAGAATAGTTCGGTAGGGAAAGTTGGCTAATGATTTCTTCGATTGGTGCATTGTTCTTGTAAGCCTGCGTTAATGTTGACTGTATTCTATTTAATGTTTGGATAAAACTCGCCTTCTCTTTTTGCTGAATTCTTATTGGAAGCATATTAACGAAAAAACCAATGACTTGATCAAATGATGGCTGTGGTCTTTGGCTATGTGTAACTCCTATGATGAATTCTTTTTGTTGACTATATCGATATAGAAGTATGGAAATACTGCTTAGCATTAGTGAAAATAGGGTTGAACCATTTTGTTTTGCAATTAATTGAAGGCCATTTATAATCTCTTTTGGGAAAGATAATGTATGTTCTGATCCTTGATAAGTTGGATTTTTGGGGTGTGGTTTGTCAGTTGGAAGATTTAGTATGCTAGGGAAGTCTTTTAACTGGTTTTTCCAATAGTTAAGAGGTTTTCTGTATAGTCCTTTTTTTAACAGGTTTTGTTGCCATAAGGAGAAGTCTATATATCGCGATGCGTTCTTTTGTATGTCTATTTTTTTTGGATCCTTGTCTATGTAATGATTATAGATTTTCTCTAGTTCA
>JANQHY010000207.1 GCA_028282395.1 Gammaproteobacteria bacterium | reverse complement strand
TCCGCAGGACTGCATCTTAGCTGTTGTGATGACATCACACTCCTTGAAAAAGCACTCACTTTTTTATGGCAGCATCACGATGCAGTTATTACTATCGGCGGCCTCGGCCCAACTTCAGATGATCTAACCCGTGAAGCGATTGCCAGAACACTACAACTGCCGCTCCAATTTAATGAGGAAAACTGGCAACATATCGTTGCGCGCTTTAAAAAGGCTGGTATTGATTTTCCACTCACTGATAATAATCGCCAGCAAGCCTATTTTCCTGAAGGCGCAAATATCATTCTAAACACTAACGGTAGTGCTTCAGCCTGTGAAATCTTTCATAAACAACGCTGGCTGTTTATGCTACCTGGACCACCGCGCGAATGCTTGCCGATTTTCCAACAGCACGTCCTACCACGACTATTAGAGGAGAATTTTGCGCGCCCGCGCCAACGTAAACGCTGGATGGTAAAAGGGATCTCTGAAAGCTATCTGGCAGAGAAAATAGATGCGTTACTTGCCCACCAAGATGCATCAATCGCCTATTGCTGCCACTCTCCCTATATTGATCTAACTTTTGAAACAGAAAACGAAGCGCTATTTGCTGAGTTAGTCACCGCCATCGAAGAGATTATCCGCGATTATCTGGCAACAGACACAGAATAACGCTTGTTAAAATATCCTTTTTAAAATAGGCGTCTTACAAATTAAATAACCAAACCCAAACGAAAGCATGACTGCCGGAATTGCTATAACGATAAAGTTGATTAAAGGTACTTGTGTCATAAAAGGCTTATATGCTTTAGTTACTATAAACAAGAAGGGAATTTGAAACACATAAGCTGCGAATGCGATGCGTGACAGTAAAATAGTCAACTTTGTTTTACTGTTAAACAACAGTTTAAACGTATAAATCAAAAACAAGCTCATCCCTATTACCGTAAAGCCACGAAAAGCCACACCACCATTTAAACCATACCCTGACAATGCTGGAACTAAGTAGGCTCTAGCAAATAACCACATAAGCATCCCGATAAAAGCATGCTTAAATTCCATATTATTAATCCAATCTGCTTGATACGAATAGACGCCTAAATAAAACATAGCAATGTACATTGGAAAATACTTTAGAAGATGAAAACCGAAAAAATTCTCTCCTACTCTATTTTGTATGTACAAACCAAGAAGATTGACAGGAATCATTAGCGTAGCAAAAAAAATGATCTTCCATACAGATGGAATTGGCATTGGCTTGACGATTATCTCTTTTTTTCTTATCAGCTTAATTATAAACAACCAAACTAAATTGAAAACAATGAGTGTCCAGCAAAACCAAGTGACACCAAGATCGATTTGGCCAGCATGAAAGAAGCCTATTATATTCTGTAAAGCATAATTGCTCGACATAGATAATGAAAGCAATGGCAGCACAACAACAAGCCAAATTAAGGTAGGAATGCCCAGTCTCTTGAATTTATCAATAATAAATAAACTCGCCCCCTTCCTCTTAAACGAGGGCACAACAAAAAGGGCTGAAATAAAGAAAAAAGTGCCCATAAAAAAAGATTGATTGTTTCCCTGGAAGACGTTCAATACTTTATATTGCCATTGATTAGAAGCAATAACCTTGGGTAGATTAAACCCGATTGGGTCTAACCCTGCCACGGCCGCTGCATGGTGCAAAATCACCAAAATCGTTAGTACCCATTTTAGATTATCTAAAAAGTTGTAACGGATGGGTTGATCAAACTGACCAGTCTTCATAATTATTTATCCTCTGAGCTATCATACCCTAGATGGACGCCTCAGGCTGACCATAAAGTGAACAAATATTACACTGATTGGCCTCTTCAGTACAGATAAAAGTGCCTCTATCAAGAGATTAATGAATTAAGCAAAATTAATACCAAACAGAAAGGCCCTAGTGACGAAGCACAGACTTCTTAACTCGTTCAATTTTAACCAGTTTACCATTATTGAAAGTCAATACTACTTGGCTCTTGGTAGTCTTCCCTTTGCCAACATGGTAGGTATAAACATATAACATCCGTTGTCGTGAGAAAATATTGATCAAAACTGGCGCCCCTTCCATGACTTTTTCAACTTCAGCAGGCGACATGCCAATCTTTAGCTTCTGTATCATCTGCGTAGTGATAATATTGCCCTGCTGAACATCAGGTTGATATGGTTTAAAAATCATACAACCGGTCAACGTCAGCAACAGCATTAAAACAGGAATGGTACGTTTCATATCTTCTACTATTTTTACTCAAACTCTGGCCATGATAGCCGAGCTTCATAACAAAATCCACCACCATAATTGATTTTCAACATAATTCGAGAAAAGACCGGTTATTGAGTTTCTGCAACTTGCTGATTTGCCATGTTATAAAGCAATTCAATCTCCTGTGGCCATAATTCACTATCAATGGTCTCTAACACCATCGGAATATCATTAAAACGTGCGTCCTGCATAATATATTTGAATACCTCTACCCCGAGCTTACCATCCTCCAAACTATGGTGACGATCAACGCGACTGGCGAAGTCTACTTTTGAGCCATTAAGATGCATGGCACGCAGATAACTAAACCCTACCACCTTATCAAACTCAGCAAAGGTCGCTTCACAATCCTCTGGCGTCCGTAGATCATAGCCAGCGGTAAACGTATGGCAGGTGTCGAGACAGACACCAATACGTGATTTATCCTCGATCTGATCAATAATAGTGGCAATGTGCTCAAAACGAAAACCAAGATTACTACCCTGGCCGGCAGTATTTTCAATGACAGCAGTAATGCCTTCTGTTTCGGATAGCGCCCAATTAAGTGATTCGGCAATTCTAGCTAGACACTCCTCTTCCGATATCTTACGCAGGTGGCTACCTGGATGAAAGTTAAGGTAAACCAACCCTAGCTGGCGACAGCGCTGCATTTCATCAAGAAATGCTCGGCGCGACTTCTCTCGTGCCGCCTCTTCTGGATGGCCTAAATTAATCAAATAGCTATCATGTGGCAGAATGTGCTCTGGCTTAAAACCAAACTGCTGGCAATTTGCCTTAAATTCACTAATGTTCTTTTCAGTCAAGGGTTTAGCATGCCATTGACGCTGATTCTTAACAAACAGGGCAAAGGCCTTTGCACCAATGGCATGGGCATTAAGTGGCGCATTCTCAACCCCGCCTGATGCACTCACATGGGCACCAATATATTTCATCTAATGTTCTCCATAATTGAATTGGCTCCTATTGTACCGTTTGTCACACCTATTTATAACCTTCACCACAACATTGTCATGCTTTTTACCCTCCTCTCCTGCACTACCCCCCTCCCGTTGTCCCGCGGCTTGTCCGCGGGATCGAGAGACATTGACTTGTATTCACTGATAAACACTGTGATAATTGCGACTGAATAATGAATCAACAGTAGAAGATAGAGAATGGCTAAAAAAAGATGGGATGACCCTTGGGCCAAACGCGAGTCAGAGAAATATGCTTCGCCGGTTCCCTCGAGAGAGTTAATTATTGAGCAACTTAAGCAGCATCAACGTCCCATCACTCACCGCCAACTTCTTAATCTCTTTTCAATAGAAGATGAAGAAGAGACCGAGGCACTCCGCCGCCGCCTACGCGCCATGGTACGTGACCGCCAAATTGTTGAAACCAATCGCCGCCGCTATGCGGTTATTGATCGTGAAAACCTGATTGAAGGACGTATTCGTCGCCATAAAGATGGTCATGGCTCACTTAGCAGTAGTGACTATGCTGAAGAGCTCTATCTCTCAGCCTACCAAATGCGCCAGGTATTTGACGGCGACATCGTATTGGTACGGATTATCTACGATAAGCGCCAGAGTCGGCGCCAAGAAGCCATCATTGTTAAAGTTGTCAAACGCGCGCATACACAGATCATCGGCCGTTACTGCCGCGAAGGTGGCGTTGGGTTTGTCATGCCGATGAATAAACGGATCCTGCAAAATGTTGTTATTCCGGCAAACGAAGCACAGCAGGCAAAAGATGGTCAAGTCGTCATTGCCACTATCACCGCACAACCGAGTGAGAAATCCTCTGCCGTGGGTCGCATTACCAAAATATTAGGGGATCATATGGCGCCAGGCATGGAAACTACCGTTGCTCTATATGCCCATGACATTCCTCACCGTTGGCCACGTGAAGTCACGCAATCTACACGGGATTTAGGCAAAGATCCGCTCGAAGCCGATAAAAAAGACCGTGTTGATCTAAGACAGCTGCCTTTTGTTACGATTGATGGAGAAACTGCAAAAGATTTTGACGATGCAGTCTACGCAGAAAAACGCCGCTTTGGCGGCTGGAATCTCTATGTTGCCATTGCTGATGTCAGTCACTACGTCCAACCCAACAGTGCACTCGATGAAGAGGCTTTTCAACGCGGCAACTCTGTCTACTTCCCTGGCAAAGTGATTCCTATGTTGCCACCAATTTTATCGAACCATCTCTGTTCACTTAACCCTCATGTTGACCGCTTATGTATGGTCTGTGAAATGTCAATCAGCCGTGATGGCAATATGACACGCTATAAATTCTATCCTGCTGTCATCCATTCGCATGCGCGATTAACCTACACTGAAGTCGGTGCGTTTTTTAATCAGAAAAAAACACGCATTGCTGATGAGTTAAAACCACATCTCACGACTCTGCACAATCTCTACAAAAAATTAGAAAATCACCGCTTCCGCTCAGGCGCAATTGCTTTTAATACCACAGAAGTAGAAGTACTGTTTGGTCGCGGTCATAAAATTAAGCAACTCGTTCCTGTTATTCGTAACGATGCACATAAATTAATTGAAGAGTGTATGCTATGTGCTAATCAAGCTGCAGCTAAATTTCTAATAAAAAATCGCGTAGCAGGACTTTATCGTACCCATAGCGGACCTAAGCTTGAGCGCTTGGAAGATCTACGCGACTTTCTTGCTGAGCTTGGCCTACGCTTAAAAGGTGGCCTCTCACCGAGCCCACAGGACTATAGTGAAGTATTAAAACAGGCTGCTGGTCGTGCTGATTGTCATCTGATTGAGATGATGCTACTACGTTCAATGACTCAGGCACTCTATACTCCTGATAACAGCGGCCATTTCTCACTGAATTTTGATCAGTATACCCACTTCACCTCACCTATTCGCCGCTATCCTGATGTTATCATTCACCGTATTATTAAAGATGTCCTGAACAACCATAAAGAGGCTATTCCGCAACACGATACTCTTCTCGCTGTTGGCGAGCACTGCTCAACAACAGAACGACGTGCTGATGATGCAACACGTGAAGTATTGAGCTGGTTGAAATGTGAATATATGTTGGAAAAAATTGGTCAGGAATTTACTGGCGTCATCTCTTCTGTTACCAATTTCGGACTTTTTATTGAATTGGAAGATATTTTTGTCGAAGGCCTGTTACATATTACCGCACTGGAAGATGATCACTATCAGTTTGATAGTGCTAAACAGTGTCTATCTGGCCAGCGCCGGGGTAGGCGTTATGCATTGGGTGATGCCATACTGATCAAAGTTGCGCGCGTTGATCTCGATAAACGGGAAATTGATTTTGCTCTCACTACGCCACCACCTTCTCGATATAAGAAAAAACGGCGGCGACGTAGCAAATAGTTTAGTGTCCGATTAAACCCACTCTTCTGTTTCAAGGCGCATAGGCTGATCGATCAAACCATGACGCATAGCAAGGTGAGTTAATTCAACATCGTTCTCCGTTCCCATTTTTTTACACAGGCGGTGACGATAACAATTGACTGTTTTAGGACTTAAAAAGAGGCGCTCAGCAATTTCATCTGCCGACATCCCGGCTACTATCATCGAAACAACCTCCAGTTCGCGCTCTGATAACACATCAAAGACTGATTCACCCTGTGAAGCAAAACTTTGTGTTACCATAGCTTGTGCAACTTTCTGGGCGATATACTTCTGCCCACTATGGACACGGCGTACCGCATTAACTAATTCATCCTCACTGCACCCTTTGGTTAGGTAACCATTAAAGCCAGCGCGAATTAAACGGATGGGATAAATTCCATCAATGTATGACGTCAATGCTAGCAACTTAACTTCAGGGTAAACTGCAAGAATTTTTTTGCCTGCCTCCAAACCATTAATACCAGGCAGTCTAATATCCATTAAAACCACATCAGGCTTCTCTTTTTTAACTGCTGCAACGCCCTCTTCACCACTAGCGACTGCACCGACAACCTTAATATCAGAGATATTCTGGAATAGGCTAACGATCGCATTTCTGGTTAATTGCAAGTCCTCAATTAAAAATAGACGTATCATAATCACTCCTTACTTTAGCTACTGTTTAACCTTAGCTTGGCATCACTTAGTACTTATGTGACAGCAGGCTAAACAACTCATTTTTATTTGCCAAAACAATAACATTTCGGCCCTGAACTAACTTTAAGTATAACAATTTTATTTACTTAAATAAAACAGATATTTCGCACAAAGTGTCGCCCTGCCTGCTCAACCTCTTTGCAGTCACCCCCTTCTTCAGTAGCGATTACACCTCGTTCATGCTAGGATAGCAAACAAACTAATAGGATTTCAGATGATAATAGCGCTCCACATAGGCAATAACCCCTCTATTTCAATGGCTAACTGTAAGCTATAGCTAGGATATTGCCATGACCCGTACCATTCTCAACATTGCTGTGCCAACACCGCTTAATAAACTGTTCGACTATCTCCCCAATGCAGACTGCGATAAAGTCACTACAGGAATGCGAGTAAAAGTCAGTTTTGGTCGCCAACAGCTAGTCGGTATGGTGATGGCGCTTAGCCAACACTCGCCACTACCACTATCAAAACTAAAACCGATTAGCCAGCTACTTGATAACGACCCTATCCTTCCCGAGGAGATACTACAGCTATGCCGTTTTGCTAGCGACTATTACCACCACCCCCTTGGCGAGGTTATTGCCGCTGCACTACCACGACTGCTGCGCCAGGGCAAAGCAGCAACGATACAACAAGAACCTGCTTGGCAACTCAGCGAACAGGGCAAAACGCTTGATCTCGCAACGCTCAAACGCGCACCCAAACAACTGGCACTGATCACTCAGCTGCGCCAGCAGTCACAACCGCTAACACGTGATCAACTTAAAGCTGCTAATATTACTAATAATACCCTGCAAGCTGTCAAGGCAAAGGGATTGATTATTGATTGTGCCAACCAGATGCCCGGCGAGAATAGCTCTTTTACGCTAGCAACGCCACCAACACTTAATACAGAGCAACAGCAAGCAGTGACAACTATTACAACTGCACTAGACACATTTCAACCCTTTCTGCTCGAGGGCATTACCGGTAGCGGTAAAACTGAAGTCTATCTGCGTGTGATTGCTGAGGTGATTGCCCGTGGTCAACAAGCACTGGTTTTAGTCCCTGAAATCAGTTTAACGCCACAAACTATTGCTCGCTTTCAACAGCGCTTCAATGTCTCGATCGCCCTATTACATTCACGCCTCAGCGATCGACAACGGTTAAACAACTGGCTCATGGCTAAAAACGGCCAGGCAAAAATTCTTATTGGCACCCGTTCTGCTATCTTCACCCCATTAGCACAAGCCGGTATCATTATCATTGACGAATCACATGACCTATCATACAAACAGCAAGAGGGTTTTCGTTACTCCGCGCGCGATCTTGCCGTTTTACGTGGCAAAATGCAACAGCTGCCGGTAATACTTGGCTCTGCCACACCATCACTGGAAAGCCTTTATAATGTTAACCAACAGCGCTACCAACGGCTGCAACTGCCCTATCGCGTTGCGAATGCTACAATGCCAACAATTAAGATTATTGATGTTCGTAATCAGCCATTAATGGGAGGTGTTTCACCACAACTCTTAACAGCAATCCAGACACATCTAGAGCAAGGGAATCAGGTACTGATTTTTCTCAATCGCCGTGGATTTGCGCCAGCCATCATCTGTCATCAGTGTGGCTGGGTGGCAAACTGCCATCATTGTGATAGTCGCTTGGTTTTTCATCAACAGCGTAATTTACTCCGTTGTCACCACTGCGGTTATACTTGCCGCTGTATTGATCATTGCCCAGAATGCAATAGCATAGAAATTAATCCTATTGGCCAGGGGACAGAGCGCCTTGAAACGATTCTCGCCAGCCAATTTCCCCAACATAATATTGTCCGTATTGATCGCGACACCACCCGCCATAAAAAAGCGTTACAAGCCTTGTTGCAAACTATCAACAATGGCGATAGTCAAATTTTAATCGGCACGCAAATGCTTGCCAAAGGGCACCATTTCCCGAATGTTACACTGGTAGCAATGATTAATATTGATGGCGGTTTTTTTAGTGCCGACTTTCGCGCCATCGAGCGCGCTGCACAATTAATCATGCAGGTTGCTGGCCGCGCCGGTCGTGCTGAGAAACCTGGCGACGTATTAATTCAAAGTCATCAACCCGATAATCCTCTTCTCCTCGACTTAGTCAACCATGGCTATCACCACTTTTCTCAAACAATATTGCAGGAGCGACAGGTCTGCCAACTACCACCTTTTAGTTACTTTGCTCTATTTAGAGCAGAGGGCCATACACTGTCTCAGGCCGAAGCATTCCTTGAACAAATTAGAGATTTTGCCCAACCGTTTCAGCAAAAAAGCAATATTGAACTATGTGGACCCGTTCCGGCACCTATGCAACGCTGTGGCGGTCGCTTTCGTGCTCAATTATTAGTACAAACGATGCAACGTCAAACCCTGCATCAACTCTTGAAGCATCTGCTAACCGAGATTGAAAAAATTAAAAGCCCACGACAATTACGCTGGTCAATCGATGTTGACCCAGCAGAGATGCTTTAAATTTGATTTCTATCTCGCCGCCACCATGCTCGCTTTTTTGGCTCGCGATAACCGGGATCAACCGCTTGCTCAACAATATGCTGCGGTCGCTGCACAAAAATAGTTGAGTGTGGTTCTGCTTTCTCTATTTCGGGACGTTCAACTGTATAATAATAAAGTGCCAACGATTTACGTGACTGACCTTCAGGACATAACAACGGATCAGGATGGCCATGATAAGAGGTCTCTGAAGTACTAAAAACAACAAAACGATTAAATAACGGCAATACTCTATCAACACATTCCGTCAAATAGTGATCGCCATTATCCTTGGTCTTGCCACGCCATATCTCAAAATGACCACCGTAATCTTCTTGCCAATCTTTGTTAAGATAAAGTAGTGCATTTAGACGTCGCTCAAGATTTAATTTCTTATGGAAATTGAAATCAATATGGACATCTAGCTTACCGCCACGAGTAATTTGATGCAGACCACCACCATGATAATAAGGGTCAGGGATAAGCCCCTTAATGCCGGTCAAATTTTCAAGAAACTGTAAAAATGGCGGCTGATTCATGGCATATAAAATACTAGCAATAGGCGCTGGTAAATCCTCCACTTGACTATATCCCAACTTCTTCTGTGAAGGGTCATTAAAACGTTTAAATTTAAGTGCATCTGGCGCTGGAAAGGCATCTAATGCCTGTTGCAGAAGCACTTCATCCATAAAATTATCAATAACAATATGTGGGAACGGCTCTGCTGCAATATAATCAGCAGCTGATTTTTTTGCTATCGCTAGCAATTTCTTATCATCAAAAATACTCATAATATAACCCTACACTTAGTACAATAACAGACAAGCTGAACAATACTTTTCAATACTCTTAGGCGCCGATTGTACAAGAATTAATAGTGATTATCAATGTAAGGTGTTAGAAAGGAAAAATTTATATAGCATACTCACCAGGAGGAAATAGTAATGGCAGCAATGCTTAAACATCACTGCCATTATTTTCAATACAATGACTATTTCACTGTTTTCGTGGTATCTGGTTGGAAATTACCAGGGAACCCAGCAGAGATATTGTTATTCATATTATAAGTGTCTTGGGACACAAAACTTTCGTCAGAAGAGAGCTGCCCTTTGTACTCTGGCGTTGCTTCAATAACAATTTGCTGATCCTGGCAAGGGTAGTAAGCATGGACAATCCCACGACGCCCCTTATAGGTGCCAAGAGATTGGACAATTTGACCATACTCATTCCTCGCATTAAAGGTGATGCGGTAATCAGCCCACTTGCCATCAACAATGATTGTGGAATGGCAGGTTTGCCGTTGAACTGATTGTACAGGCGCTGCTACCGCGGTCATAGCAATAGAGCTTAATGCGCCAACTAGAATTAATTTTTTTAACATATTATTTTCTCCTAAAGAAAAATCATTATTTAGCGCGTGATTTTAACAGAATTAACTATAGTATCAAGTAAGATATAATATTAATTGGATGTAATATTAAATTTAGATGCGCCGACATTGCTATTGACTAGAAAGCATGATAGATTGAGCCAGGTATTTGTACAGGCAGGGTGGGAAACTATGAAATTGGGCGTTTCATATAATCTATTTGATGGTGAAGAGCTATTAGAAGCTTCTATTAAAAATATCCGTAATCATGTTGATCATATCAGTGTTGTCTACCAAACAATATCCAATTTTGGCCACCCTTGTAGCCCAACGATGGAAGAACTACTCAACAACCTAGTACGACAGAAATTAATTGATGATCTTATTTATTACCCTACTGATTTAAATCTACGCCCTTCACGCAATGAGACGAAAAAACGCCAAATTGGTCTACAATTTGCCAAACGCAAGAAGTGTAGCCACTTTATGACCATGGATGCCGATGAATTTTATATTGGCGAACAGTTCCAGCAAGCAAAAAAACAGATTGAAGAGGAAAAAATTGACTGCTCGGTTGTACAATACATCAATTATGTTAAGTCACCATGTTACCAGATCGCTATGGATCCTGAGGAACCTGTTCTGGTTCCTTTTATCGGAAAACTTGGATTTTTTAGTAAAATAAAAATTAATGCCTATTTTCCTGGTAATGTTGACCCTACACGGCGCTTTAATGGTAAAAAAAGAATACATATCTTTAATCCTGAAACAATTTTAATGCATCATATGTGGGCGGTGCGCCGCGATCTCGATAAGAAGTTCAATAGCTCAACAATGAATACCAAACCTGAAAAACGCATTAAAAAAAGACGTGTAGCAATTGACCAATGGGAGTATGGCAAACAGTTCTGCATGGCAACACAGTCGCCTCGCGAAGTGAAGAAAGTAGAAAATATATTTGGCATCGATATTGAATCGCTAGCGTAACTGCTCGCCCCTTCGTCATGAAAGTATTGTCATTGCGAGCGCAGCGAAGCAATCCAGCACCTGACGTCACTATCAACGCAGACATAATTTTAGTCTTTCTAGGCTGTTTCTATACGCTGCAATAACCAAGCCATCGCCTCACCTGCACGAGTATTACGTACCGACTGCCAATCCGGTAAATTTTCCATCAGTGGCAGACGCCGTTCAACTTCAACATAGAGATAGCCATCTTTTTTTAGTAACCCACGCTGCTGAATAATGGCGACACTTTTTTCGGCCAACCCTTTATAAAACGGCGGGTCAGCAAAAATAATATCAAACGGTTTATCGGCATCACATTGCTCTAACCAGGTTAAAACATTCTGACAAAAAAATTGCGCACTATTGCATTTTAATAGTTGGCCATTTTTCTGTAGATGGTTAAATACTTGGCGTGAGCGCTCAACAAAAGTAACACTCTCAGCCCCTCGCGATAATGCTTCCCAACCTAATGCACCACTACCAGAAAATAGATCAAGACAATTTGCACCAATAATATCAGGCGCCAACCAATTAAATAATGTTTCACGAATGCGATCAGGCGTTGGTCGCACGCCGTCAACCTGAGGCAACTGCAGTTTACGTCCACGCCAACAACCAGAAATAATACGAAGCTGTCCTGCCATCTCTATGATTTTTTCTGTCTTAATTCACGCCGTAATATTTTCCCGACTTCATT
>JANQHY010000204.1 GCA_028282395.1 Gammaproteobacteria bacterium | reverse complement strand
GACAAATTATTCAAAACAGAATATTATGCAAATAAATGAATAATTATTCATAAATGAGTATAATAGAGCAGATAAATGAATAAAAAGATTAAAATTGGCATTTGCGGTGTTGGCGGTTATGTTGGTCAAGAGTTGGCAAAATTAATTATTGGTCACCCCTATTTTAGTTTGGTGGTGGTGAATGCCAGAGAGTCAAGTGTTGAGGCCGGTCAACTACCATCATTATTAACACAGCATGCTACACCGGTTGTCTCTTTTGCAGAGATTGATCAGCCAGGTTGCACTATTATTGATGTGCTGGCTCTGGCAACACCCACCGAAGTATCAATGGAGTTGGTAGCAAAGTTTAATAATAGCGCAGTCAGGTTGATTGATCTGAGTGGTGCATTTCGTTTGCCACAGGATGAGTTTCTGCATTGGTATGGCCTTGCGCATCAAGCGCCGGAGAAATTAGGCGCAGCACAATATGGATTACTACCATGGAAGCGAGAGGGGGATCATTCTCATAATGGCATGATAGCAAATCCTGGCTGTTATGCTACTTGCGCATTAATGGCCTTATTACCAGTTATTAAAGCAGATCTCATTGATGAGAAGAGTATTATTATTGATGCTAAGTCAGGCGTATCGGGTGCAGGTAAAAAAACCAACAGTGATTTGATGTTTTCTGAGATGGCGAATAACTTTTTCCCTTACAAAATTGGCAAGCATCAACATGTGCCGGAAATTAATAATGCACTTAGCCACTACAGTGGCAAGTCATGCCATGTACGACTGACCACCCATATGTTACCGCTTGTACGCGGTATCTCAATGACAATTTATGCAGATAGCAAACAGCCAGTGGTATCCGATCAAGAGATAACAGATGATATATCTCAGGTGCTGACGGATGCGTATCAAAATTATCCACTTGTTGAGCATCGTGCGATTAATCAGATGTCACATGATAAATCGTTGTTGTCATTAAAAACGGTTATTGGTACAGCGAAGACCCACATTAGTTATTTTGTTGATAATGGCAAAATACTACTTATCTCTTGTATTGATAATTTGTTAAAGGGAGCTGCTAGTCAGGCAATTGAGAATATTAATGCCTGGTATCAATTACCATTGCATAGCGGATTACTGTTTGAGGAGGAGTTGTTATGAGCCCAGGCCCCGGAATTTTTAGAACGCAATTACCGATAGGCTTCTCTGCTGGAGGAATCAACTGTGGTGTTAGGCGCTATCGCCCAGACTTAGGGATTATTATTTCGCAAAAGCCAAGCGTTGCCGCAGCAGTTTTTACACAAAGCGGATGCAAGGCCGCGCCTGTTAACTATT
This sequence comes from Gammaproteobacteria bacterium, assembly GCA_028282395.1. The sequence continues at coordinate 4,414 of JANQHY010000204.1, read as the reverse complement.
GTCAAAAAATCCTGCCATCAACAGGCATTAAAGCCATTATTACCAATAGCGGTGAGGCGAATGCGGCAACAGGGATACAAGGCGTTAACGATAATCAAATTATGGCGCAAACAGTTGCTGATACATTAAACTGTAAAAGCGATCAAATACTAACAGCATCAACAGGCGTTATAGGTGAGCCATTATCAATTAAAAAAATCACCCGAGCCATTCCAGAATTAGTGAATAGTGTTTCGAGTATTGCTGAAAAGTTTGCTGTTGCTATTTTAACAACTGATCTTGTGCCCAAAACAATCTATAAAAAAGTTTCTCTTTCCAAGGGAACTGTCTGTATTACCGGTATTTGTAAAGGGTCAGGTATGATACATCCCAATATGGCTACGATGTTAGGTTATCTACTCACCGATATAAAACTATCCCCTATGGAGACTAAGGGACTATTGCAAATGGTTTGTGATCAAAGCTTCAATATGATTAGTGTTGATGGCGAGACCTCAACGAATGATTCTGTTTTCATGTTAGCGAATGGGATGAGTGGGGTTGCATTAACAGATCTTCATGACAGGAAGATATTTTACAATGCATTGTTGGAGGTAGCGATCACGTTAGCAAAAAGTATTGCCAGAGATGGTGAAGGGGCGTCAAAACTAATTCAGGCAAAAGTTATAGGAGCAGAAGACAATTTGCAAGCAAAAAAAGTTGCTCGATCAATTGTTGCCAGTCCATTAATTAAAACGGCAGTAAAAGGAGGATCGCCCAATTGGGGTAGAATTATTGCGCGAATTGGCAGTGAAGGAATCTCCTCTAATATGCTTGAACGTTGTAGCATTTCCATGCAGGGAGTAAAAATATTTTCGCACGGTGCAGCGATTGAGTCTGTTGATATGGTAGGGCTAGAAGAGAAATTAAAAGAGGATACTATCGAGATTGATATTGACTTTTTAGCTGGAAAGGAAACGGCAACTGCCTGGGGCTGTGACTTAACTGAGAAGTATGTAAAAATTAATGCGGAGTATTTAACATGACAGTCGTCGATACTATTATTGATACCTTGGCCTACAGCAATAAATTCTTTGGTCATACACTATTAATTAAATTAGGAGGATCAATTCTAAATGATGATCAACTAATTAAATCATTGTGTGAAGATTTAAAACTACTTAGAGGTGTTGGTATGAAGATCGTTCTGGTTCATGGCGGCAGCAGAGCGATAAAACGCGAACTTTCACTCAATAATATTGAGACAAAGTTTATTAATGGATTACGTGTGACGCCTCCTGCTGCTATGAATATTATTGAGATGGTGCTATGTGGCCATGTTAATAAATTACTAGTAAGGAAGTTAAACAGTATTGGCATGAGTGCAATAGGCTTGTCAGGTTCAGATAATAGTATGCTGCAGTGTGATCATTTTAGTCATCAGCATGGGCGCACAGGGAAAATTAGTGCGGTAAATGTTGATGCTATTGTCAATGTGCTCTCTTTTCAAGGGAAGAACTTTGGTTCAATACCCGTTATTGCGCCTATTGGTATTGATGATGATGGAAAGGCCATGAATGTCAATGCCGATATTGCTGCTTGCCATATCGCTAACGCTTTAGCCGTTGATAAGCTAATTTATTTAACTGACCAGGATGGTATTTATAATAATGATGGAAAACTTTTGTCACAACTATCTGGCAATGAACTAGAAGCCTTAATTGCGCAGGGAGTTGTCACTGATGGTATGCTGGTCAAAGTCAGCGCTATACTCGATGCACTCAATGATAAAATGAGTCAAGTGCATATGTTGAATGGTAAGAAGCCACATATTTTAATTGAGGAACTCTTTACTGTGAAAGGGATTGGCACACTGTGTAAAAAAGATAGTGAAGTATATGAAGTGAATAAGAGGTGATCATATGTCAAAAGAGAAAATTGTTTTAGCCTATTCTGGTGGTCTTGATACATCGGTTGCAATTAAATGGTTACAAGATCAATACCATTATGATGTGATTGCAATGGCAGCGGATTTGGGCGAAGGAAAAGACCTGCAAGCGATTAAAGAGAAAGCATTAAAAGTTGGCGCAGCGAATTGTTATGTTTTGGATGTTAAAAAGCGCTTCGCTGAGAACTATTTAACCAAGGCATTAAAAGCTAATGCTCTTTATGAAGGGGTTTATCCATTAATTTCAGCCTTATCGCGACCACTTATCGCTGATATATTAGTTGATATTGCTGCAAAAGAGGGCGCGGTGGCAGTCGCACATGGCTGTACAGGCAAAGGTAATGATCAAGTCAGATTTGATGTCTCAATTAATAGTCTAAATCCAAAATTAAAAATTGTTGCGCCGGTGCGTCAATCACCAATGAGTCGTGAACAAGCGATTGAGTATGCAAAAACGCATGCTATCCCACTGCCAATCAGTCAGGCAAATCCATTTAGTATTGATCTTAATTTATGGGGGAGAAGTTGCGAGTGTGGAGTATTGGAGGATCCATGGGTAGAGCCACCTGAGGAGGCATTTGCCTGGACTACTCCAGTCGCTAAGGCGCCCGATGAGGCAGAATATATTACCATTGATTTTGAGCAAGGGGTGGCAAAAAAACTTAATGGTGAAGCACTGCCATTTGATCAGTTGATTGCTGAACTCAACCAAATAGCAGGCAAGCATGGCATTGGTCGAATTGATCATGTTGAAAATCGTCTGGTAGGTATTAAATCGAGAGAGATTTACGAAGCACCAGCAGCATTAACGTTGATCAGGGCCCATCAGGCATTGGAATCACTCTGCTTAACGCGTAATGTGATCCATTTCAAAACTACCATTGAGCAGAAATTTTCTAATATGGTTTACGAAGGGTTATGGTACTCACCGCTGTTTGATGCTATTAATGCTTTCATTGATCAAACGCAGGAAACTGTCAATGGTGCGGTAAAGATGAAGTTGTTTAAAGGTAACGCAACAGTGGTGGGGCGTCAATCACAGCAGTCACTCTATCAACTCGATCTGGCAACCTATAAAGAGGATGATGCCTTTGATCATGATGCGGCAAAAGGATTTATTGAATTATGGGGATTGCCACTCAAGGTTAATTCCGTTGTTAATAGAAAAGAGGTGGTTTAATTTATGAAGTTATGGGGCGGAAGATTTAAAAAACCAACAAATGAATTGGTTGATGACTATAATGCTTCGATTGGTTTTGATCATCAATTAGCACAGTTTGATATTCAAGGCAGTTTGGCGCATGTTGAGATGTTAGGTTTCTGCGAAATTCTTGCTAAAGAGGATGTTGCTTTGATTACGAAAGGACTCAAAGAGCTGAGTGATAAAATAGAGCATGGCGACATTGTATTTAGGACAGAAGATGAAGATATTCATATGAATATTGAAAGAAGCCTCCATCAGCTTATCGGGCCTACGGCAGGCAAGCTGCATACAGGGCGTAGCCGTAATGATCAAGTCGCATTGGATATTCATCTCTATTTGCGCTATCAGACACTATCAATTGTTGATAAACTCTACCATTTTATGGAAGTGCTTGTAACGCTTGCGGTAGATAACATTGATACCTTGATTCCGGGCTATACGCACCTACAGAGAGCAGAGCCTCTACGTTTTGCACATCATATGTTGGCTTATTTTAATATGTTCCATCGCGATACACAGCGATTAATTGATGGTTTTGCGCGTATAAATATCTGTCCACTTGGTGCTGGCGCATTGGCAGGAAGTGGCGTAAAAGTGGATAGGGAGTATGTCGCTAAATTACTTAACTTTTCTGGAATTTATGAGAATAGTCTCGATGCAGTTAGTGATCGTGATTTTGTTGTTGAATTTCTTTCCGCTTCGGCACTTATTATGATGCATTTATCAAAACTTAGTGAAGAGATTATTTTATGGTGCAGTCAAGAATTCTCTTTTATCCAGCTCGATGATCAATTCTGCACCGGTAGTAGTATGATGCCACAGAAAAAGAATCCAGATGTGGCTGAACTGGCCAGAGGCAAGAGTGGTCGAGTTTATGGTGCACTTATTGGATTGCTTACGGTATTGAAAGGATTACCGCTTGCATACAATAAAGATATGCAGGAGGATAAAGAGGGATTATTTGATACGGTGAAGACTGTGAATCAAACGTTAGCGGTTTATACACCAATGATTAAAACCATGCGACTAAATCATGAGAAAATGCGCGCTGCAGTAACTAACGATTACTCGAATGCTACACAATTAGCGAACTACCTAGTCGATAAAGGGGTGCCATTTAGGCAAGCGCATGAAATAACGGGTAAGATTGTTTTGTACTGTATTGATAATCAGTTACTACTCGAGTCGTTACCCGTTATTTCATGCGCTTGCCTAAATGGCACCCCTTTATCGACTAGGTAGTTCGCTAATTGTGTAGCATTCGAGTAATCGTTAGTTACTAA
>JANQHY010000183.1 GCA_028282395.1 Gammaproteobacteria bacterium | reverse complement strand
CTAATAGCTGTTGCGGCGGCAATTTATCATAGCGAAGCTGCTTCAGTGTTTCACTTAAATCCTGCGAAGGCGACTGATTGGAGAATTGTTGAAAAACCTCTTCAACAATTCTCCAATCAGTCGCCTTCGCAGGATTTAAGTGAAACACTGAAGCAGCTTCGCTATGATAAATTGCCGCCGCAACAGCTATTAGCGATCAAAAACTGGATCAGCCATCTTCTGGCTTGTTGGTCAGGTGCTGGGTTGGCAGATGTTTCTCCGACAGTTTGGCAATCGATGCAGGAGGAGAGTGGCAATGCTTACGTATTGAATGGTTATGATACATTGTTGAAAAAACTCTCTGCGGGCAGCACTATCACTTTGCAAAGTACTGTGACAAAAGTTGATTATTCGCAGGAAATAATTCAGGTTCATGTTGATGATAAAATTTACCAGGCACGCACAGTGATTGTTTCGTTGCCTATTGGCGTTTTAAAAGGCGGTCAGTGTCGTTTTGCTCCAGAATTGCCGGCGCAAAAATTAACGACGATTGCAGCAATGGGTAGTGGCGTATTGGAAAAAACATTAATAAAATTTCCTCACTGTTTCTGGGAGCCCCAGGCATTAAGTATTCAGCAATTGGCTATGACAGAGAATCCGATCCAGCTCTATATTAATTATCAAGCACTGCTTGATGCACCAATCCTGCTTGCCATGTATGGCGGTGACGTGGCAAAAAATCTTGCTGGTAAATCACAGGCAGAGCACATGGAAATATTGCTGCAACCGCTGCGAGAAATCTATCGTGAAAAATTTGTTATGCCTGAAAAAATTATTCGCACAGATTGGTATGGTGATCCCTATTCACAAGGTGCTTATGCTTATCTCCCTCGTGGTCAGCAAGAGACAATTTTTCAGCAGTTGGCACAACCAGTTGCTGAGCGACTGTTTTTCGCTGGTGAAGCAACAGAGAGTAAATGCTATGCCACGGCTCATGGTGCCTACAATAGTGGCCTGCGTGCGGCAGATGAGGTGCTGCGGAGATTAGGTTAATGAGAGTAAGTGTCTATTGATTTTTCATTCAAAAGATATTATAATATCTCTTATACGGATTTATTTGATTTAAGAGATACTATTATGTCATTAATAATGAGAACGCCCCAGGAGATGGCTTGGCAGATTGCTAAAGCGGTTCAAGCTAGGAGGTTGTCACTCAACCTTAGCCAGAAAACCTTATCAGAACGTTCTGGGGTGAGTTTTGGGGTTATTAAGAAATTTGAGCGATTGGGAAAAATCTCGTTAGAATCATTATTAAAATTGGCTTTAGCATTGGGAGCGCTTCAGGAGTTCGAAAATCTTTTTAAATTAACGGATGAGAAATATCCCACTTCACTTGATCAAATTCTTAAAGAGAAAACGCGGAGAAGAGGGCGGCAATGAACTTCAAAAATATCTCTATGATGTATGTTTATTTTATTCAAAATTCAGAGAAGATCTGTATGGGGCGTCTTGCTTTAAAGGATCGGAGAATCTTTTTTGAGTATACGCCTGAATTCATCGAGACGGGTTTAGAGTTATCACCTCTTTAAACTTGCTGAAATAGCTGGAATTAGCCAACAAAAAGCAGAGAAAATTATTGATGAGGTTGGCGATGTAACGTCAAAATGGCAGTATTTTGCTAAAGAGGCAGGAGTGAGTGCTTGTTCTACCAAAATGGTTCAATCTGCTCTTAATCGAGTTGTTAAAGGTCTATTGGCCTAAATAGAAAGTATTACATCTAAAAAATTTTACGCTATTACTTTAACTATTATTAAGCTGATGCAGCATAAATGCATTGCCTTCAGAGTCAAGTGGGATAGCCATTCTACAGACTGGCGATGAGAAGATATCCATTTTGAACGTAACGCCTTCTGCTTTAAGTTTTTCAACCAGGGTATCCAGATCCTCAACTTCAAAAGAGATACTGCCACCACTATCTGCACTCGGGTCCACGCCTTCGGCCATAGTCGTGATAGCAAAACAGCCGCCACCCGGTAGATCATACTCTACCCAGGCGTCATCGCCGAAAATGCTGCCAACTTCCAGTCCAAGCAGTTTTTCATAGAAATCTCTTGCGCGACGCATGTCTTTTACTGGGTACATTGTAAAAGCAACTTTTTTAATCATGGCGGTCTCCTTATTACTCAAGAGAAATATCTTTTATTTCTTGTTGCTTGTCAAGTAAGCGACATGCCACTATACTTCGAGATAACCTTTCATTTAAAAGGGATAAGGATTAGCAAAGCTATGCTATCGAAAATCGCGCATTACAACAAAGAGATTGTATTGATAGCAACTTCGTTAATTGCTTTTATGGTCTGTATTGATTTCTCGATTGTCAATACAACTATTCCTGCCATCCAGAGAGATCTCGCGGCAAATATGAATCAATCACAATGGTTGATGGCAGGTTTTACCTTGACAGCGGGAACATTCTTTATTACCTCTGGTCGTTTGGGTGATCTGATTGGCCATCGAAAGATGCTGTTTATTGGTGCTTTTGGTTTCGCTATTGCCTCACTATTTGCTGGATTGGCGCATACACCATTGTGGTTAATTGCAATGCGTTTATGTCAGGGCGTATTCAGTGCATTTTCACTTCCAGCAAGCATGGCGATTATTGCCAATACATTTCCTGTCGAGCAGCGGGGTCGTGCATTGGGATTTTTTAATAGTGCTGCTGGCGTAGGGTTGGCTGCTGGGCCGACTGTTGGTAGTCTGATTGA
>JANQHY010000177.1 GCA_028282395.1 Gammaproteobacteria bacterium | reverse complement strand
TGAAGGAAGAGGTTTTTCGACGACTTTTGGATAAAAGTGACTTTGATTGGAAACAGCCACTCTTTATTCAAGAATCTTAATATAGAAAATTTTCGAATTGATCAAATGCGAAAAAATCTTTCTTGATATGCTACCAATAATATCAACTAACCTGAGCAATAATTCGTTGCATCTCTAGCAGAGATTTCATTCCTACAAAACTCAATGTTGACTGCATGTTACCATCAGAAGAGAAAAAGATAAAAGCAGGTGGCCCAATCACTTTAAAGCGTTTCTGCAGTGCTATTAACTCAGGCGTTTCTTGCGTGACATCAACCTTAATCCAGATAAAATTTGACAGGGCGCGCTGGATTGATTCCTGGCTAAAAACCCGGCTCTCCATGACACGACAATCTAGACACCAACTAGCGTAGAAATCAATCAATGCCGGTTTATGCGCTTTCTTCGCCTTTGCTAAATAGTGATTAAGGCTTTTTTCTGTGGTTACCACAACATAACTGTTACCTCCTGGATGCCAACGTTTACCAGTCAATGGACTCAAATAATCTCTATTGCCCATAATGGCTCCCGTTAATAGTAACAACCCATAAATTAACACCAGTATAGCAATACCATTAATCAACCAGGCAAATGATTTACGTTTGATGACATTGAACTTGAAAACTGTTATTGCCACTGCAATGATAAAAGCTGACCACAGTACCATACTTAGAAACTCTGATGCTAGCCGTTGCCATAACCAAAGCGCAACGGCAAGAAGAAGAAAACCGAGTGCGACTTTCACCGCCTCCATCCAACGTCCACTTTTCGGTAAAACTTTATTGCCTAAAAGCGCAAATGCCATCAGTGGCACGCCCATACCAAACCCTAGTGCGAATAGCGCTAAGACGCCTATCATAATATCGCCGGTCTTAGCAATATAAGCCAATACGCCAATTAATGGTGCAGTGACACAAGGCGAGATAATTAATGCTGACAATAACCCCATTATTATAGCGCCAAAATAGCCTCTACCGGCAAAGAACTGACTTATATTAAGCAACCGATTAGTTAATGCTTGAGGAACTCTAATTTCAAACAGACCAAATAGTGATAATGCTAATAACGCAAACAGCCCTCCCATTAATAGTGTTACCACGTAGCTATGTAAAATAGCTTGTGCACTGGCACCAATGCTACTAAAGAGCAATCCTAAGAGCGAATAGGCTAAAGCAATACCAACAACATAAGCCAAAGAGAGAAGAAAAACTGTTAAACGTGACTGCCGCTGCTTACTACCAACAATAATACTCGATAGAATTGGAATGGTTGGTAGTATACACGGCGTAAATGCTAACAATACGCCTAATAGGAGAAAAATAGTGATCATCCCCAAAAGTGAGTGTCCTTCAATCTCACTTTCTATTTTCTGCGCGCCCGGTGGCATAGTGACTTCTTCGACACCATGATCACTGATCGTCACACTGTTACGCACAAGATTAACTGTTAAATCACGTTCTACTGGTGGGAAACAGTGCCCATCTCCAGCACAACCCTGATAAGAGAGATCAAGGTCAATAAGAGGATGTTTTTTTATGTTTTTTAATGGTACTTTTAAATTCAACTGATGTTTATAGATCGTAGTTCGGCCAAATACTGGATGATTAATCACTTCACCTGGTGGGAAATTGATGCTGCCAAGCTTTACCTCTTCAGGATAATCAACGTGTAACTTAATAAAGTTTTTGTACAGCCAAGTATTATCAGCAATCTTCCAATGTAGATTAACAGTATGATCTGGTAGCATTTGCGCTGACAACTGGAATGATTGTTGACTGCTAGCAATCTTTTGCGCTAAGGCGATGTGCTGCGTCAATAATAATAAAATGAAAATGACTAACAACCACCATCCTTTTAACGCTCTAGCCATGTCCCTGTGTCTCCTTATATAACCTATCCAATGCTGCCAAAGTTAACCCACCTGAGAGAATATAGGGGTCCAGCTGTTTACCCTCACCTGATAGGTCTGTTACTGCTGCAGTTTTAATAAATAATACTGTTGGCGCACCAACAATATGGAGTATACCAGCTAAATCGGTATTTCTCTCGATCTGGGCTTGTAATTTAATATCCTGCATATCATGTAATAGCTGTTTGACGTTGAGATGCAGCTGTTGTGCCAAGTTAATAACCTGGGCAGAACCAATAGCGCCACTTTTTTGTGACATCATCGCATCATGCATAACTAAATATTTATCTTGGCGATGCGCTGCAAGTGCAGCATAGGCGGCTTCACGAGAAACATCACCAAATACCAGGTACTCTTTATAAATTACCCGTAATTGCGGATGGGTGCGAATGAAGCGCTGAATATTAGGAAAATACTTACGGCAATATTCACAATTATAACCAAAAAACTCAACCATCGTAATACTGCCATCTGGGTTACCTCCAATAGCATTCCCCTGGGGATAATAGAGCTCTTCAGCAATGGCAGGAGTCACCTCTGTTAAGCGTCGATGGTGATGTAGATTTTTAGCAACTAGCAGATAGCCAACAATAACAATTAAGATTAATAGCGATAAAATCCATCCAAATATGCCTTTTTTCATCGCTAGCCTCAGTTACTGTCATGACACTTTAATTATACTGGCATATTCATGTAAATAAAGCCAATATTGCTATTTACGCCATCATAGACGATAGAGAACATGTCTAGATACCGATAATAGCCGGACAAGGCAAATTTAAGTAGCTACTACGCTTGGTCCTCTTCACCTTGTGCAGGACGGTCAACCAGTTCAACAATAGCCATAGGCGCATTATCATTGAGACGATGGCCACACTTCAGTACTCGTAGATAACCACCCTGACGTGCTTTACAGCGTGGACCAATATCATTAAATAGTTTGGTCACCGCATCACGGTTACGTAGGCGGTTAAAGACAATACGGCGATTAGCAACGCTATCCACTTTTGCTCGGGTAATCAATGGCTCAGCAAAACGACGCATCTCCTTCGCTTTTGCCAATGTTGTTCTAATCATCTCGTGCTCAACCAGTGAGCTAGTGATATTACGGAGTAATGCTTGACGATGTGCACTCTCTCTACCAAATGTTGTCCTACGCTTTTTCTGTTGTGCCATAATATTTTCTCTTTCTATTCAGTCAGTGGCTATTCGCCCTCACCTTTCTCTTCAACTTTCTCACCATCAACGCCCTCTTTATCCGCTTTCTTGATAACTTTCAAGTCACGGTTTCTCAAGAAATGAGGTGGCCAGCCATCATGGCGCATGCCTAATGATAGCCCTTGATCAATCAATGCTTGCTTGATCTCAGTTAATGATTTC
>JANQHY010000171.1 GCA_028282395.1 Gammaproteobacteria bacterium | reverse complement strand
AACAAATTGTTTCAGCACAGCAGCAAACAGTCGCCGCTGCAGCTATTGATCGAGATCAGCTATACAGCGCAACACAGGCTCTGGCAGTAGCGCCACCTTCAACAGCATGGATTGAAGCAGTTAAGCCGTTTGGCCTGACTGCTAAACAGCTGGCTGCGGTGATGAAATTTCTACAAATTAATAATATTGCGTTGCCTGAAGAGTCCTCCCATTGTCGCCACGAGGGTCATGCGCTATATACGTTTGTTGATGCAACACAACAACTGTTGCGTCAGCAGGAGCGTTGGTCTACTAAGAATCGACTGCTTGAGCGTAAACTGCAGTCGCATCGCGATGATATTTTTCGTGCAGCTGACTATTTCGGTCTACTTGAAGCAATTACTCCGCCAGCGCAAGCGAACTTAACCAATCCAATTATTGTGATACTGGGTGGTGGTCAACGTCACGTTGAGAAGAGAATAGCGGCTGTGCTCACAGCATTACAAACACAGGCATTACCATGGCCGAGTCATATTATTGCGGCGAGCGGTTACCGCCAGTTGCTTGATGAAGAGTGTGTCGGTGTGCCATTAAAAGAGCGTCTCGAGCAGGAGATGATAGACTACTGTTGGCGCCAGGCTATAGCAGGCGATAAAGCTCTGGCGCAAATTCCTTTTCACACCGTTGCAGCAGTGTTAAAACCGCAGCAGCAGCGTTCGGTGACGGTTGATAGTGCCGAAGCGTTGCAGCAATATATTGCTTCACAGCCATCACTGCAGCAACAGTCGTTGATTATTACGACTTGTCAGCCATTTATGCTGCGCGCCGCAGCAATTTTTCTTTTTCATTTACCTAATTTACCGCTATGGCTCTATAGCGAGGCGGCTGATTTGAGTGAGACACCACTATTTGCATTTCAGGATGAGATAGCACGATTTTTAGCATTTATTATCTGCATGATTTAATAAAAACCCTTTGCGTTCTGCTGAAGTAGTTGGAGCCGTAAGATGACGTTATGTTGGCGCCGCTATAGGATGACAGCGCTCTATTAAAGTGATATCGATGACATAGTTGAGCCTGGCGTTTCGTTGTTATCTTGCTCTTGCTGTTGTTTTTCATTCGCTGATTCGGCTATCATGCCCTCTTCTTGATGCATTTCCATTTTGTGTAGCGTCTCAACCTTCTCTGCAAACTGTTTTTTGCCTGTTTCAGTGAAAAGATTATTAGCATCACCAGTTAACTGTTGTTCGGTTTTGTGCGAGACCTGTTCAAGCCATTCGCTGGCAGAACTGCCGAATACATCCTCGCTATAGGCACCAATGTTATTAATGAAATCTTGTGCTTGTTGAGCATTGCCGGCATTATAGAGACCTATTAAGGTTTTGCTAGCGTAGTCTGCGGATAGGCTATCTTTGAGGTCATCACTGTTTTGCTTTTTCATCTGTCCAGGAGTGGGAACGATTCTATAGAGATTTCTATCTTGATGCATAAGGGTTTTGGTTAACTCTATTTGTGCTGTGTCGGTAACGTCATTAGCAGACAGCAGCTGGTTATAGTTATCATTTCCCATCTGTTGTCTTAACAGCACTCTATCGTCCTGGGATAAAGAGTTAAATGCACGCAGGTTAGCTGACTGTCTTGCAGCTTCGGTCGGTTGATTATCTGCATCATAGTTCTCTTTTAAAATATTATTATAATGCTCAGACCAATTATTAAGAGCAAGCGCTGTGGGTATTGATGACTGGCATTTCAAGTGTGTCGGTTCTCTTGCAAAAGCTTCAGTAAGTTTTGCAATCTGGTCGTTTGATAACTCAACAGTTTTGTCCAGGTTGGCGACTTCCAGTGGCGCTTGATCTGGGCTGAACTTTCTCATTTTCAGCAGAGCGGCTAGCTCGCTAGTGGTGACATTAGCATTGACATAGTGAGTTTGTGTCTTTGGGTCGTAGAAAACATTTGTAGAGATTTGAGTAAGATCTGACTGATCAACTTTCTTTACTTGTGCTTCTACCATAAATTCGAGCTCTTGCTCAGCTTTTGCTTTTGCCTCATCAGTTTTTGCTGCTTTTATCTCTGCCCTTAAAGCTTGGAAGTTCTCCTGTTGCTGCTGATTAAGTTGTAGCTGATCAAAAATTATCTGATCTACCTCTTTCTTGATCTGCTCATTAGCACTAAAAACAAAGACGGCAAGTATTAGCGCTGTTGTTTTGTTGATATTCTCTCTATTTGATTGAATGCGTTTGAGCTCTTTATCAACTTCAGAATTATTGAGTTGATCTATCTGATCTAATTTCTGACTTATCTTGTCGTACATGCGTTTACTCTTGGTTATTTACCCTATTATACCTGGATTTGACTGCTTTGCACACAATATGTTGCCTCTTATCCAGGCAGAAGGGGGTATTGTTGCCCTCTGCCTAGTAATGATATGAGTGAAAACAGGCTAAATTGCCAATTACATACTCTTTTGTTAAGGCAGAATTCCTGTTAAATTAGTATGGCTAAGCACCATTAACAGGAGTTGATAATGAGACGAATACTTGCTTTAACACTACCGTTTTTTTTACTATCGCCTTGTTTGGCTCAAGTCAATACATCAATGATTTCTAATCAAACAGGGGCTTTAGTGGCAAACACAACAAAGTCTGGCGATCAGATGATGTCGGCGCGTTACAAACGTCTTTCGCGTCTATCACTAGCAATGTGGGTAAGTGGTAATTCAGTTAAGCCAGAAAGAGTTTTTGCGCAAAATTATGTTAATCATCAGATTCCCTCTATTAAGGGAGGCGTTGCAGCCGAAAATCTAAATGAATGGGAAGCGCTTGTCGCTGATTATCATAAGTCTTTTTCTAATTCTAAGGTACGGATCTTAACACAGATTTATGAGAATAATTTGGTTGCTACTCGATGGCAATTAACTGCTACCCAGACTGGTACCTACATGGGGTTGGCGCCAACTGGAAAACGTGTCAGCTGGTCGGGAATAGAGATTGATCGTTTTGATCAAAATAACAAAATTGCTGAAAGTTGGGTTGCTTGGGATATGTATGATATGTTCTCTCAACTTGGGTTAATTAATCAGTCAACGGTTGGTAAATTTAAGCATTTCAGTAAGGATTAACTTTCCTTTAATGCTTCGTTGCCCCATGACCTCAGCTTCGTCGTCTTAGGCGTCCAGTATCCTGTCGTTCCACGCACCTGCCGTTATCTCGGACACATCCGCCGTCGTCTCGTACACGCACTTGCCGTCGTCCCGCGACTGCGCCCCTACCGTCGTCCCGCGGCTTGTCCGCGGGATCCAGAGAACATCTGCATAAAATGCCAATCTTCCCAATGCAATTTTATTTCTTTCCTGGATCCCGCGGACAAGCCGGCTTTGTTGCATAAAAAGTTGCAACACGGATAATTTAGCTATTTGATAGGGCATGAAATTCCTAGTACAGTCGT
>JANQHY010000142.1 GCA_028282395.1 Gammaproteobacteria bacterium | reverse complement strand
TAGCCTGGCTGGTTAAGGAGTTAATCGATTACCCCATTGAGGAGGCGATCATTGATTCATTTCCCATGGTGGCAGTGCCGGGCCAGCCAGAGAAAATTTATGTGGTAACGGCACGTATTGAACCGTTGAAGCAGCTTCAGCAGCAGATCATCTCTGCTGGACTACAGTTATGCTGCATCGATATCGCTGAACTGGCAGCAAGTTGTCTGTTAGCGCGACTAGCAACAGAGAGTGACAGTACTGCGCTATTAGTATTCCATGATAATTATCACCAGGTAGTTGTCAATCAGGGCGAGCAACTCTATTTTACTCGGATTATTCAGGGTGCCGGCGATGATTGGTTAGCTCAGGCGGACAGTGCTTCATTCGATAATATCAGTCTCGAGATTCAACGCTCATTAGATTACTCACAGGCGCAGATGCGTCAAGGATTACCGGTCAATGTATTATTAGCCCCTACTTTGGCAGATGAAACAGTTGTTTTGCAACAACTTGCTCACCAGTTAACTAGCCCAGTTAAACCGTTAGATATCGCGCCACTGTTCTCTTTTGCCGGCGAGATTGACAAAGCGATGCATAGCCATTGTCTGTTTGCTTTAGCCGCAGCAGTGAAAATAGGAGAGAGGCAATGAAGCAGCAGGTTAATCTATTATTGTTGTTGCCTAAGTTTGAGAAGCGCTTTTTCTCTCTAGCAATGTTGCTCTTTTGTGATCTATTACTAATTGCTGTTTTATTTATTATCTCTTTACCTATTCGAGGGGGACTTGATGATAAGAGAGACATGCTAACTAGAGAGCAATCGCTCCATCAGGCAGCTGAAGTGAAACTGCATGAGACTGAAAAGCAGTTTTCTAGAGAGGAGAGAGTGGCTTCATTCGATAAGAAAGCAGAGGATTTAAATAAAGAGATTGCTGAAAAGAGTGAGTTGGTGGCGGTTTTATCAAGTGGACGATCAAAAAATATCACTGGTTTTTCACGCTATCTCGAGGAGTTAGGCAATAAAATTGTTTCTGGGGTTTCACTTAATGAAATTGTCATTAGTGAAGGTGGAAAATCAATCACTCTCGAGGGTCAGGCAATTTCAACCGATGTCGCTCTAGCGTTTGCCAAGCGTCTCGATCATGATACTGTTTTTGCTGGGCAAACATTTAAATTGTCTCAATTGGGTAAGTCATCTCAACACGGTTACCTTAATATTCGTCTTAGCAATAGCAAAGATGATGATGGGGGAGGAAGCAAATGAAGAGAGTTTCCTTAGAAGAAGTTACCCGCTTCAGCTGGAAAAAGCAGAGTCAGCGATTTAATCAAGCATCACTTAAAAAACGACTCACTATTTTTCTGTTGACAGCTGTTATCATTGTTATGATCTGGGTATTGATTATTCTTCTCCCATTGTATGTTGTTTCTAAACGTATCGGAAGTGAAATGCTGCATTTCAAAACGCAAACAACACAATTCAATGAAGAAGCAAAGCGTATTATTTCAAAGGCAGATAATGTCGATTTAGAATGGCAGACTAAGTATAAAAATCTGCAGAAAAAGATTGATGCCTTAAACAAGGATATTGCCCTTTTTAGAAATGAATCCGTTTTTCCTGAGAAAATAGACGTGATTTTGCCTGATTTAGTGAATCAGAAAACAGGGTTAAAGCTAATTAATTTTCATGCGGCACCAGTAGAGAGGCTTCAAGGTCGCGATGAGCATGATCGCGCGCTCTATATTCATGGCTTTACCATTGAATTTTCTGGCGACTATTTTGCTACACTTGATTATTTAAAGGGATTGGAGAAAATTAAATGGAGGCTGTTTTGGGATGGAATTAATTACCGTGTAAGCGATTATCCCAAAGCGATTATTACAATTAATCTACATGTGATTAGCGCATCCAGCACGCCTGGTGGAGGAAGCAGTGGTTAGAATATTTGCTATAGTAGTATTACTGGTATGGGTTAACATAGTGAGTGCCATGCGTGATCCAACGGAACCGATTAGTTGTCAATTCTCAATGGATAGTCGTTGTCAAAGTCGCTTGATACTCTCTTCAGTAATGATTACACCGTATAAACGTGTAGCGATTATTAATAACCATAATTATGCTGAACATGATCGGGTGGGTGCAATGACGATAGAGAAAATTGAACCCGGAAAGGTGACTCTTGTTGGAGAGAAGGGGAAGAGCGTGTTGTTAGTCAATAAAAATATGCAGCACGGTATTTCGATTACAAGACATTCATTAACAGGGAAGCGTATCGATGAGTGATATGGGCCATGAAAGCGATGAAAAGCTTAAAATCGGTGATCTATTAGTACAGCACCAACTGATTTCGCCACAGCAATTGCAGAACGCGTTAGTTGAGCAGCAGAGAAGTGGATTTAAATTAGGTGAGGTATTGGTCAATCTTGGCCATATTAAAGAGGAGGCGCTGCTGCAATTCATTGCCAAGCAGATGGAGGTGCCATTTATTGATCTGCAGCAGTTTGAATTGAATCAGGAGGTGGCGCTGTTGCTGCCTGAAGCCTATGCGCGGCGCTTTCGCGCAATGGCACTGCAGATTGATCCAGACGATCGTATGCTAGTTGTTGGGATGGTTGAGCCTTTTGATATTGCTGCTGTTGATGAGCTCAAGCGAGTACTGCGGCGACCTATTAAAGTTGCACTAGTTAGTGGCACTAATCTTTTGCAGTCGCTAAATATGGTCTACCGCCGTACTAAGGAGATCAGTAGTTTCGCCGAGCAGCTGCATGAGGAGATAAGTGAAGATTATTATGATCTCTCCAGTTTGGCAAAAGACTCTGAAGAGCTTGATGCACCAGTTGTGAAATTAATCCAATCTATTTTCGAAGATGCTCTTCAGGTCGGTGCGTCAGATATCCATATTGAGCCAACCGATCAAGGATTACGGATTCGTCAACGCATTGATGGCATACTTCAAGGGCAAGTGATGAAGGAGAGAGATATTGCTCAACCGCTGTCGCAGCGCTTAAAATTGATGTCAAAACTTGATATTGCTGAAAAGCGGTTGCCACAAGATGGCAGTTTTACCATTCATGCGCATAATAGAGAGATAGATGTGCGACTTTCCACGCTGCCAACACCGTTAGGTGAGACAGTTGTTATGCGGCTATTAAATCAGAATGAAGCATTTTTTACCTCGTTTGAGACGCTAGGAATGCCCCCAGAGATCGGTGTCGAATTTAATCGCCTAGTGGCGCAACCTCACGGCGTGTTTCTTGTAACTGGGCCGACCGGGAGTGGTAAATCAACGACACTCTACTCAGTGTTGAGCAATATGGATTGTGAAACACGTAAAATTATTACGATTGAAGATCCGATTGAGTATCATCTGGAGAATGTTGTGCAAACGCAGGTGCATCCTAAGATTGATTTGAGTTTTGCTAGAATTTTGCGTACGACTTTGCGCCAGGATCCCGATGTATTAATGGTAGGTGAAATACGTGATGAAGAGACGGCTACCATCGCGATGCGCGCAGCCTTAACGGGTCATATGGTCTTTTCGACGCTGCATACCAACGACTCTGCGAGTACCGCAATCCGATTGCTGGATATGGGCGTTGAGGGTTTTCTGGTGGCGAGTGCACTGTTGGGTGTATTGGCGCAACGTTTAGTACGGCGGATTTGTGATAGCTGTATAGAGGATTATCAACCAACTGAACAGGAGCGTCTATTTGTTAATGCCATTGCAGATGGTCGATATAGCAATATTCCTTTCAAGCATGGTAAGGGTTGTACCTACTGTCACCATAGTGGCTTCAAAGGGCGAATCGGTGTATTTGAGTTGTTAACACTCTCGCCTGAGATGATGGAAGCGTTACGTGCGAATAATCCGGCGCAGTTCTCAAAATTAGCTGAACAGGCGCTGCAGGGAAAATTATTGTTGGATAATGGTTTAAAACAGGTGCAAAGCGGGCTTACTACCATTGCAGAGATTATGCGAATGGTAGGGGATAGTAGCTTATAGCTGAACGCAAGGAGAGAAGAGTCATGGCAACTTTTTCTTATCGTGGTCGTGATCAACAGGGAAAGTTAGTTGATGGCTTTGTCGAGGCTGATGATGCTAAAGCAGCGGCAGAGAAATTGTTGGCAAAAGCCATTACTCCGGTTGATATCACTTTAAAACGGACAGAGAATAACTTTATACCCAAGCGACTAACTATTAGCTTTATGCCGGCGGTTAAATTAGATGATATGATAATTTTTTGTCGCCAAGCTCAAACGCTGTTAAAGGCAGGTATTCCACTGTTTGATGCGTTGCGACGGATTTCCCAGACCACACAGTCAAAGCGATTGAAATTAACATTGACTGAGGTTACCAAAAGTATTGCACAGGGCCAGACACTCTCCGCCTCATTGCGTCGTTATCCGAAAGTATTTTCGCCCATTTTTTGTAGCATTATTGATGCAGGAGAGAGTGGTGGTAAATTGGATATGGCCTTTTCCCAGTTGGCGGGCTATATTAGTTTAGAATTGGAGACAAAAAAGCGTATCAAGAGTGCAACCCGCTATCCGATTTTTGTTATCTGTTTTGTTATTTCAGCTATGTTGATTGTCAATTTTCTAGTGATCCCTTCATTCCAAAGCATGTATGATAATTTTGATACACAGTTGCCGTTACCAACCCAGGTTATTATTGCTACATCAAAATTTTTAACGGGTTATTGGTATATTATGGTGATAGCGCTTCTTGCACTGTTCATTGCCACACGGCGGGTCACGCAAACGCCTCGTGGAGGTTATATTTGGGATAGAATGAAATTGGCTGTGCCAATAATGGGCAGTCTGCTTAAGCGGATTGTCTTAGCGCGTTTCGCTCGTACATTAACCATGATGGTGCGTGCTGGGGTGCCGATAGTTGATGGGTTAAATTTAGTCGCGCATGCAACCGGTAATCGCTATATTCTTTTCTATTTATCGCGTGCCTGTAATGATGTCAAGCGCGGGACCTCAATTGCCAGAGCGATTGCAGATAGTCAGTTATTTACGCCACTGGTATTGCAGATGCTTGAGGTGGGTGAGCAGTCCAGTAGAATTGATGACATGATGGAAGAGGTGGCTGATTTTTATGAGAGTGAGATTGATTATGACCTCAGTCGGCTTGGTGATTTGATTGAACCGGTATTGCTGCTATTTGTAGCAGGATTGGTTTTAATGTTAATGATGGCCGTCTTTTTACCCATGTGGGATATGGTAAGTTTTGTGAAAAGTTAATATAAGTGGTCAACTAGAATCTTAACTACTGCTCAATTGCGCTAACATTCTATCGATGACAGGTCTCGTCAATATAGATCACTACTATAACTAGCTTAAGCACTAATTAGTTGGATTATACTGATCGTTATGTGTCTCTCCATCATTGGCGTCTTTCTGTTGATTAGGTGTAGAGTGTGCCTCATGAAATCCTATCCCTGATGCTGTTACATGGTTCACATCCTTGTTTTGCTGCGCCATTTCGATTTTAGTCATATCGTTATCCGTTTGATTGGATGTGCTCTGTAAAGAGCCTAACTCTTCTTGAATATGTTTGCTATTCTGCTCCTCTGAGTTTTTTGTTTTATCTGAACCAAAGAGGTTCAGGTTCCATCCGCCGAACAGCATTTTCCAAATTGATGGTTTTTTCTGTTCTGGATAGAGACGGTCTTTCAGATTGTTAACTATTTTATCGATATTGCGCCCTGCTTTTGAACCTAACAGTTCAAATCCACCTATCTTTGTATAGACCCCTTTTGTTGGTTTGCGTACATACTCATTTTCACTTAGTTCTTCGCTATTTCTATCATTAGGGTCTTTGTCGTTAATTCTTGCTGTGCCGTTTTTCTGTTGCTCAAGTCTGGCAGTTAACTGTCTAAAAACTTCTTTATTACGTGCATCACCGGTTAGTCCTTTATCTTGCACCGTTTTTTCGGCATATTGACAGAATTTTAAAAAATCATAGACAATATCATAAGCTAAATCAGAGTTGCGCGTCTCTTTGTAGATGCCCAGCGCTTCAGTGAAAATGGCGCCTGCCAACTCATATGCGGGCGTGCCTTCGACAAAACTTGGATAAGTCGTTGATAATTTATGAAGCAGTTGCTCTTTGGTATTGAATTCGAGAAAAGTAGGGCGTTTTTCTGTATTGAAGTGTCTGTCAGTTTTAACCATTTTTATTTTATCTTCAAGCAGTACAACCTCTTGTTGATCAATCATACTTACTTCAGGCTTAATCAACATGTTCTGTTCATAGCGCTGGAGTTTCTCGTTGATAGCTGTGGCAACACTAGCAGGAGGATCAGTCAGTCCTTTCACTCGCCCAGAGAGTATATTATCGCGGAGCTCTTCATACTCTTCTACTGTCATTGCTCTATTTTCCAGTATATCATCCAAAACTTGTAATATTGGTGCAGTGTGTTTTATTACACTACCTGATTTTAGTTGTTCTAGCTCTCCTATTCGCTGTTTAAATTCATCAAGCGGTGATTCTTTTGTCATTGAGTCAATAATAGCTTTCTCTGTTTTTTTCTGGGCTATGTCTTTAATAATTTTTTCGTCGTTTGGCAGTAGCTTGTCATCTGCAGTGCGCCAGGCATCACTAAAGTTCTCATTCTTTTCCAAATCTTTAGTAATATCTATATTCACTATTTTTCTTTGCATCCTATTAGGATTATCTGCGTCTGATTGCTCTGGAATGCTTACACGTAATATGGCTTTAAATTTTTCCGGAGAGTTTTTGTCTGGGTAGATAAAGACAGATGGTTGGCCATCCAATGTCATGTCTTTTGCCGTGTTTTGTAAATATGTCATACTGCTAAATTCATCATTCTTCTCATTGAAAATGCGAAAATTAGTTTTTTGTTTATTTAAAGTATCTTTTAGGATGGCTTTGTCGTTACCATTTTCCTGGTCATATTTCTCCCGTAGTTTTGCAACAAGGCTTCTCCTGATGACAGGAAGATAAGCAATGCTATTCTCATTTGTGAGTGGGGCAAGCAATCTATCGACTTCTCTTTCAAGTAGGTTCAGGTCTGAGGCATTACCTTGGTTGAAAACGGAGTCGTCTTCGTCATCAATGCAGTCCTTTGCAAAGTTTTGTAGGTCAATATTGCTATCAATGAAGTCGCCAATGTTATTGCAGAAGGGATCCTTTTCTGTTTCGTTACGAATATATCCAATTAGTGCCTGTTGGGATTTTTGAAAATTATTCATGACATGATCTCCTCTAATGCAACTTTATAGTTTTCTTATAGAATCGTTTAATTATGTCTTATTTAATTATATCATATCTCTGATATATTTTGTGAAAAATAAGAGAATTTACCATTGAAATATATTTTTCATATACAATAACTTATATTTTTTTAATAGCTAGCAAAAAATATTGATTTTAATGGCTCATTAAATAGACAATTTCTTATGTTCTGCAAGAGGTATAATATGCTTAAACCTTCTATCAGATTCTGTTGGAGTAGATGAAGGTTCAGGAGAATAGGTGGACAAAGGGGTAATAATCTTTTATTCTTAATACCATGACAAAATAACGTTTTTGTTTAGAAAAATGGAAGGAGGTTGATATGGAAATAGTAGGAGTTCAACGTATTACAAATCGCCACAAGCGGGGATTTACGCTAATTGAATTGGTGATTGTGCTCATCGTTTTGGGAATCCTCGCTTTAATTGCTGTTCCACGTTTTATTGATCTGCGTGATGAAGCAACTTTTGCTGTGCGTTCGGCTAATAGTGCAACGCTGCACAGTTCATTAATGCTTTTTCGAGCTGAGCATGGTGGTGAAGCACCTACAGTCAGGCAGTTAGCCGATATGATTACTGGCAACAACCGTCCTACGGTTAGAGGTGGTGAATTGTGGTTTGATGCTGGTAATGGCAGAAAATATTCTCTGCAGACCTACTCTGACCCACAATGTCGTGGAAGACCAAACAGGTCAGCTCGAAATAGAGTAGCTTGTCTGAAGTAACGAGTAGAACAGACTCTTGTGGTGAAGATAATGTGAATTTTTTCATGTTATTCCTGTTGCTTCTCCTGCTTTTCGTGGGAGAAGCGTAAAAGGTAAGAAATCTTTAAAAGGGGCAGGTGATGAATGATGATACTGAGTGTAAGTTTGCAGCCCATTCACCGTTGCCGTTGTGCGGCATTTACTTTGGCTGAATTACTATTTGTCATCATTATTATCGCCATTTTAACCACTGTTGCTTTTTCAATTTGGCCAGGAAAGTCTGTCAATTTAGCTACACAGTCAGAGCAACTAATTAGTGAGATCCGTTACATTAGAAATTATGCAATAACGCATGATGAGCGTTACCGTGTTAATTTTAATAGTGGGCGTCGCCAAGTTAGTCTTAGTGACCGTTCTGGTCGCTGTATTAACGATCCTGCTACTGGAGCATGTCAACTGACCTTATCAGCTGGGACACGTATGGCAACATTAGGATTACCCAATGGCTATATCGCCTTTGATCGCGATGGGACACCGTATAATGGCGCCAATCAGCGTCTGCGTCGTCCGGCAACCGTTATTTTGGCAGCTAAAGGCGAGTCGCGAACGATTAGTATCATCCCTGAAACTGGGGCAGTGATATTGTCATAATGGTGAAATCGAAGCATGGCTAAAAAACAGTGTGAAAAGGGGTTTTCTCTCATAGAAGTGGTAATTTTTATTGTTGTCATGTCGCTACTTGCTGCAGGGGTTATGCGTGCTTTTATGTTAACGTCGAGTCATGGGTTTGAATTACAGTATAGTGCTCAAGCATTGAATTTGGCACAAGCGCGTATGGAGTTATTACTGGGGCAGGCAGCAGGAGGTGGGTTTCAACGCTTAACTGATCCATGTGCTAAATCAGGTCGACCACCAGTGTGTCTATCATCACCAGGTTATCGTGTCACTTCTGCTATTCGTTATGATCAGCAAAGGGGAAAAAATTTTAAAGTGATTACTGTAGAAGTGAAAAAACCGGGTGATAATACGGGCAGTTTGATATTAACTAGCTTGGTTGCTAAAAAGTAACTGCTTCTCCTGTTGTCGCAAGATGCTTAGCGCCGAAGCGATCCAGCAACAGTGATGATAGTGACTTTATAACTGGATTGCTTCGCTGAGCTCGCAATGACAGTGGAAGCATTAACCATGTTTAGGAAAAGAGTAGTGACTCTAAAAATAATGGAGGATAAGAGATGAAGAGTGAGGCGAAGGCAAATAGATGCCAGTTAAATTCGGCTTACACGTTGATTGAATTAGTGATCGTTATTGTATTAGTGGGGCTAATGGCGGGTGCAGCAAGTGCGCTAATTACGCACTCTATTTACAGTGCTCGTACACAGTATGCAGTCAGCCACAATAATGACAAAGCCCTATTTGCTATGACGCGTATGCGGCGAGAGCTCTATCGTTTAAGTGGTCACGCCTCCAGTCTGCTAACTATGGCAGCAACACAGATTCGTTTTATTGATGTTGATGGCCGCACCATTTCATATCAACTTTCTGGGCATAATTTAGTTCGCAATGGTAATTTGCTTGCTGATAATATTCGTTCACTAAATTTTGGTTACTATAATGCGCAAGGAAAAGTGAGTAAGCGTGGTAGTGCGGTGCGTTATATTAATATTGCTATCACTGCAGTAGAGGAGAGTGCAGCAGTGAACTTTTCCACAACAGTTTTTTTGAGAAACCGTGCGGGTTAGGAGATAATAATGGAAGTGGTGGTGAAAAAGCAGCAGGGATTTTTATTAATTGCAGCGATTATATTAATTGTTGTAATTGGCGTGTTGGCAGCTACGATCGCACGTATCATGACGATACAAGGGAAAAGTACCTCTGACCATATTAACGCTGCACAGGCTTTTTACATCGCAAATTCTGGCTTAAATCTAGCTGTCTATGCTTTGCAGCATGGAACATCATGTAGCGCTATTAAACGCCGGCGTAATTTCAGTCAAGTGACTTTTGCTCAGGGGCAGTTTTCAGTCAGTGCAACAGGTTATAAAGCTAATTCTACACTTAGTAAAGCAGTAAGTCGTGGTGCTAAAGTTATCCCGCTTGCCTCTATTGCTGGCTACGCTGAGCGCGGTCGCGTTATCATAGATAATGAGTGGATAGGTTACCGTGGTCTATCAAAACGTGCGTCAGTTTGTGGTGCAGCACCATGCTTAATCAATATTAGTCGTGGTATGGGTGCAACGCGTGTTGTCGCTCATACCAAGGGAAGTCGTGTTATGCAGCAGCAGTGTCATTTAGTATCAGTTGCCGCAGTGCCAAATTTAACCCGTCCACGTGCCAGGCGCCGTGTCAGTGAGAATGTTTATACACTCGTCAGTGGTGAGGAGGATAAGAGAGCAATTGTGGCGGCTGATTGGCAGTAGAGGGAGTTATATTTTTTCCTCGATCCCGCGGACAAGCCGTGCAGGAGAGCGGTTAGGGGTGAGCAGAGTGAAAATAGAACTGTAACAGTGGTTGTTGATATAATAAGGCGATAAAGGTGGCCGAACACAGAAATGGTGCAAAAGGGATCGGTTGATTTTTCTTGCGTATGATTATAACAGTGATGGCATAGAGCAGTGCCATCATACCACTGATTAGTATAATAGGTAGCAGTAACTGCCAGCCGCTCCAAGCGGCTAAGGCTGCAATTAACTTAAAGTCTCCCTGCCCCATCCCCTCTTTTTTCATTAACCATTTAAAGCTCCAGGCGATGGTTGCCAAGAATAGATAAGCCACCGCAGCGCCTATGATAGCATCTGTTGGTGTGGTATAAGGCCATAATGAAGTTGTGCTGAATAGTAATCCAAGCCAGAGTAATCCATAATTGAGCTGATCGGGAATAAGGAGATGGGCAGCGTCAATGAAGGTAATTGCTACCATTAGCCATGTTAATAATAGCAGAGGGAGTAGTTGCCAGGTAAGGCCAAATCTTAGCATTAGTATTAAGGCTAGCAGGAGTGTAACTGACTCAACGATAAAATAGCGCAATGAAATCTTTTGGTGACAGAAGGCGCATTGACCTCTAAGAACAAGGTAGCTAATAATCGGTAGGTTGTGGCGCCATTTTAACGGATGGTTGCAGTTGGGGCAGTGTGAAGCAGGCCAGAGTAAGTTAAAAGATTGTTGCTCTCTGCAGGTCTCGCTATGCTCTAGCATAATCGGTAAACGGTAGATAACAACATTGAGAAAGCTGCCGACTCCTAAGCTTAGCAAAGCAATCAATACTAAAAGAGTTTCTGCCTGAATTAAGTTAAGCATTACGATTATTGCCGTAGAGTATTATCAATGTAGCGTTGTAGTGGTGGGGGCAGATTACCAATTCTATTGGCGCGAGTGAAAGCATCATGCGCTTCCATAGAGAGGCCAAGTTTATCTGCAGCAATACCTAATCCTGCCCACCAGGTGCTATTTAGTGGTTCTTGGCTGACTAGAAGCCGATAGAGTGCTTCAGCATTTCTATAATCTTGTTGCTGCATCGACAGCGAGGCCATGAGAGCATAATAGTCAACGTGATTTTCAATATGACTAGGTTTGGCTTGCTTGAGAAGCTGTAATGCCTGCCTGGTTGCACCACGCTGTACCAGGAGATGTGCATACAGTTTGGCGTAGTCAGGGTCATTAGGTCGCTGCTGTAGTCCTGTTTGTAGTAAGCGTTCAGCACGATAGGTCTGTTTCTGCTGGATGAGTAATGCTGCCAGACTTAAGCGCGCGTTTTTATAATCAGGATCCTGCTGGAGAATAGCAATGAGCTGTTGGGTTGCCTGTTGCTGATGCCGTTGGTGTAGCTGTTCCATTGCCTGATTATATTGTTTGGCTAACAGCTGTTCTTTTGATAATGGTGGCTCTTTTATCTGAATCTGGCTGGTCTGTGAGGTAGAGATCGATTTTTTCTTAATGGGTGATTGAGTGTCTGTTGATTTATCGGTAACCGTCACCTTGTCATTACTGTCTTTAGTAGCAGTATTAGCGTCACTGTCTGGTTTGGATGAATGATTAGGCGCTTGGGGTTGCGAAGGGGCTGCTGTTTGATCAATGTTGCTAGTGGAGAGTGTATCTATTGTGTTGGCAGATGACGTGGTGGTCTGTTGCGGTTGTTGATTCACTTTTCTGTTATCTTGATCTTGATGATTATTTATAGATAGCGTTGCATTATCAGTGGATTGTGTGTCCAGTGACATTGAGGATTGCTCTTTATTTCTCCTTGGTACTAAAAGAATTACTAATGCTATAATAACAATAGCAACGATAAAATATATGTAGCGTTTTTTTCTAGTTTTTTGTGGTGTAGGCAGATCCCCTTGCGGCTCGGATATTTTCTCCTGTTTACTGTTATTATGAAGGTTTTTCAGCATATTATTCACTAGACTCATAATGCTCTCCTTGGTGCCCCTTTGTGTGGTAGATAAATATCTGTTCTGAAGGAGAACTCTCGATTGAGTTTTCTGTAGCGTGCAGAGGCTTGATCTAGCTGCTCTCTTATGGTTTTACTATTGATCAGGGTTGGTTTGAGGAGAATAACAATCTCCGATTTTCTTGATGTATTTTGGTGATTTTCAAAAAACCAGCCGATACCAGGAATCCGTGAGATGATGGGAACACGGCCCTTCTGGTAATCATTGTTATCAACCATTAGGCCACCGATCACAACAATTTGATTGTCTTTCACACGAACAATATTATCGGATTCACGGATCGAGCTTTGTGCTGAAGGGAGACTGTTATCTTCATTATTAAGTTTAAATGTTAGTGTTGTCTCTGTTACTGTACTAATCATTGGATGTAGGTGTAGCGTGATTTCTCCATGTTTATCAATTTCAGGTGTCACGTCTAACGCAACACCAGAGAAAAATGGCGTCATTTCGACATCTTCACCAATAATCTGCGAGCCAACCGTCGCTGTATCGGTTGTAGTACTGACATTGGTAATATAAAAGCGATCGGTGCCAACTTTTATCAAAGCCTTTTGATTATTGACTGTGGCAATACGTGGGCTGGAGATAACATTCACTCGCCCTTGGCTCTGCATTAGGGTAATTAATGATTCAAAGTTATGATCGGCAGTGGCTTTAATGGTAAAGATATTGCTGAAAGGCTGTAGGGTGGTGTCAAGTAGTGCCGAACCCATCTGCTCAATACCAAGAAGGCGCCAGTCAATACCCGTTTGGTAGCCAGCATTGAGTGTCACTTCAAGTATTTTGGCATCAATAATGACTTGGCGATTCATGATAGTTTGCACTTGCTTCAAGTAGCGTGCAACCTGATGTAATTGTTGTGGATAGGCTCTTACTACGATTAGGCCAGCTTGAGGGTTAATAATGACAGAGCGACCATCTTCGCTAGAAGCAGTGCTAGCATTGGTTTTTATTTGATTTTGATTGTTATTGTTGTTGCTAGTTGTTGGATTACGCTGTGTCAGTGCCGTGAGTGGCCTAGTTGTATTATTGCTAGTATTGTCAGATGAAGTTGTTGTGCTTTGTACGCCAACCAATGCATTTAAGGTATTAGCTAACTCTCCCCAGAAATTGTTAATCGTCTCGGTTTTAACGGTGCTGGCTTTAACCGTTTCGTTTGAAGTTGAGGTGCTTTGCGAGTTGCCTGAGCTTGATGAATTGGTATTGCTGGTGATTTGACCAGAGCTGATTGAGGTTTCCGATGTGCCAGTGCGATTGATGTTGAGGTAACTGAGGTTAAATGTTTGTGTCTCCAAGTGTGCCGGATAGACATTATAGCCGTAAGAGGTCTGTTCGTACTGGTAACCATAGATATTCTGTATAGCATCCATCACCTGCTGCATCGTCACATGTTTCATATCAAGGGTAATATTGCCTTTTACCCCAGGGCTGATAACGATATTGTAATGGGCATCACGCGCTAAGCTGGTGAAAAATGCAGCGGCTGGGGCGTTATTGGCAGCAATATCGAAGTGATGTGTGCGGTTTTCATGTTTTGGCACTTTAACCGAGATGCTTGGTATCAGTGAGTCGACAACACTGTTGCTGAGTGGTGGATTGCTAGCATGTCTCTGTTGAGTATTGTTTAAAATACTATGATCAATGACATGACCAATTTCGGAGGTTGTTGCTGCCTGTTTCGGTGGCGAGATGGTACAGCTGCTTAGTAACATAGAGAGTAAGAGAATTGTAACTTTGTTATAGCTCGCCATTTGGTTTACTTCCTTTCTCTATAGGTATTGACCGCAGAGATTAATATTCTCACATATTTATTAAAGAACTTGCAACCGAATTGCATAAGGAATATTTTTTACACTTCTCGTTCTTGTATAGAGAGACAAATACCACTCTTTTTTACAACCTTTCCATTAAAAAAATAAGTCAAATTTTATATTGTATGTAAGATAAATATTACTAGTAAGTGCGATTAATTTTGAATGGATGGGTTAAGTATATTATATGAGTTTTTTTTTCACATAATCGATCTTTTTCGACTTTATCTTGACATAAATAGATATATTAACTATAGTTAATACCGGTTTTGGTAAAAATATCCTTCTGGAGGCAATCATGAAAAAAGGAAAGTTAATTTCTGCTATTGTTGTACTTTCTGCATCTATTGGGGTGTCAAGCATGGCATCTGCAGCAATCGGTGGCGGAAGTGGTGCAATGGCAGCTGCAGTGGATCAAGCGAATGATGCACGCGACTATGTTGGTAGGCTTATGACAAATATCACAACGCAGTTTAATGCAA
>JANQHY010000067.1 GCA_028282395.1 Gammaproteobacteria bacterium | reverse complement strand
GGGTAGTTGGCAGGCACTACAACCAGGCCAATTGATTATTGCTAGACGTAGCGCCATTGTCTGGAGTAATGAAAGTTACGACTGTATGAATGGCCAGATTATTACTTCAGCACCAGAGATGCCGGCTCATACACCAATGCAGATCGAGCCGGCGCAATTACCACCACGGAGTAGTGAGCAGTGTGTGATTCATCAATCTGTTGTGAATACTCGTAGTAAAACCCATACTCACGATGGTAAACCGCTGCTCTATCGGTTGTTTGATATTACTCATATGACACACTACCGGTATGAGAGTCCAGTTGAGTACAGCACACATGTATTCCGTTTGCAACCTAATGAAGATCATATTCAAGAGGTGGTGAGTGCGGTGCTTAGCCTCTCTTGTGAAGGAGAAGAGATTCAGTATGAGGATGTGTTTGGTAATCAGTCAACACACTATAGCATTGAGATGCCTTATAGCGAATTAATTATTGAGAGTAAAAGTCGCGTGAAAGTATTTGCCTGTCCGCCTGATGACTATAGTCTGTCGCGACGACGCACATCAATTCCGCTGTTGTGGATGCCTTGGCAGCGACAAATGATGATGGCATATCTACTGCCAAGTGAGTTGCCAGAAACACAATTAATTGAATTAACTGATTATGCAATGAGTTTTGTTGAGCGCAATGACTATCATCTGCTCAATACACTAGAAGATATTAACCAGACGATCTACCATGATTATCAATACATTCAGGATATCACCCAGTTAACCACGACACCTTTTAAAGTCTACTCAACTAGGCAGGGAGTATGTCAGGATTTTGCTAATCTTTTTATTTGTCTGTCACGTCTGTTAGGGATTCCGGCACGTTATCGGATGGGCTATATTTACACTGGCGCTAATTACGATAACAAAATTCAATCGCAAGCCTCCCATGCTTGGGTCGAAGTTTATTTGCCTTATATTGGTTGGCGTGGTTTTGATCCAACTAATGGTTGTAGTGTGAGTCAGGATCATGTGCGCATTGCTTGCGGCAGAAACTATCGTGATGCAACGCCTACCTCGGGAACGCTATTCAGAGGTGGAGGGGGAGAGAGTTTGATTGTTGATGTGAAAATGGAAGAGGTGTTGATCTAAAAAACATAGCATGGAAATGGCTAAGGAGTGACTTTTGAATTTTGACCGCTACCAGATTGAAAATTTTTATGATGAACTATTTGATAACCAGGGTAACCCCCATCCGATAGCGGCACCATTGATTGAACAGATTAACGCCTTATCTGCCAATGATCTGAAGCGTAAGCAGAAAGCTGCAGAGTTAGCGCTTTATGAAATGGGTAATACCTTTAATGTCTACAAAGATAAGAGAGGAACTGAAAAAATCCTGCCGTTCGATATTATTCCACGCATTATTGCTAATAATGAGTGGCAGATATTAGAGGAGGGGTTGAAGCAGCGTATTCAAGCCCTAAATTTGTTTATTCATGATATTTATCATGAGCAGAGAATTTTGCAGGATAAAATTATTCCGCGAGAGTTGTTGTTATCTTCTAACTGTTATCTAAAGCAGTGTCAGGGGCTGTCGCCACCCAAGTCAATCTGGATACACATCAGTGGCACAGATTTAGTGCGTGATAAAGATGGTCAGTTTTATGTGTTGGAGGATAATCTACGCTGCCCGTCGGGAATCTCTTATGTCTTGGAGAGTCGCGCCATTCAGAAACGTACATTTCCAAAAGCTTTTCAGGAGATGAGAGTGCGTCCAGTTGTCGATTATGGTGACCATTTGTATGATACGCTCAAATATTTAGCACCTAATGGTGCTGAAAAACCCAACATTATCGTATTAACGCCTGGTATCTATAATGCGGCCTATTTTGAACATGCTTATCTGGCTAGGCAGATGGGAGTTCCATTAGCGCAAGGTTCAGATCTAGTTGTCATTGATGAGCATGTTATGTTGCGTACAACAAAAGGGTTTGAAAAGGTTGATGTGATCTATCGACGTATTGATGATGACTTTCTTGATCCAGAGCTGTTTCGTTCTGATTCTATGCTCGGAGTGCCAGGATTGATGGCGTGCTACTATAAGGGCAATGTTGCTTTGGCTAATGCGCCGGGTACTGGAATAGCTGATGACAAGGCTATTTATGCCTATGTACCGCAGATTATTCGTTATTATCTTGATCAGGATCCGATTATTCCCAATGTTCCTACCTACATCTGTGCCGATGCTAAGCAGCGCGAATATGTGTTAGCCAATCTCGAGCAGCTTGTTGTTAAACGAGTCGATCTATCAGGTGGCTATGGTATGTTAATTGGTTCACAGTCAAGCGTAGAGGAGCGTCGGTTGTTCGCTGAAAAAATTAAGGCGGCACCAAGAGAGTATATTGCTCAACCAACATTGGATTTGTCGCGCAGTCCAACTTTGGTTGACCGCAATATTGAAGGCAGGCATATCGATATTCGTCCTTATATTCTTTATAGCAAATCCATTTATGTTTTACCGGGTGGCTTGACACGTGTTGCGTTAAAGAAGAATTCCTTGATTGTTAACTCTTCTCAGGGTGGTGGTAGTAAAGATACCTGGGTATTGGGAGAGGCATAGCATGTTAAGTAGAGTCGCTAATTCAATTTATTGGATGAATCGTTATTTAGAGCGGGCAGACAATATAGCTCACTTTATTGATGTCAATATTCGTTTAATGATGGAGATGGGCTTGGGGCGTGAAGCCAGTCAATGGAAATCATTGGTTCAGGTCTCTGGTGATGACGACTCTTTTTCGCAGTACTATGACGATGACAGTGAAGCGAGTGTAGTAAAATTTCTTACTTTTGATAGAAGAAATCCCAATTCAATTATATCCTGTATTGAGAAAGCACGTGAAAACGCCCGTACTGTACGTGAGATTATTCCATGGGAGCAATGGGAGGCGATGAATCGATTGCATCATTTGGTGCAGAAGTATAGTCGTAAACGTCACATTGATAATCTGCAAAATTTCTATGAGAAGGTGAAAAATGCTTGTTGCCTCTACTCTGGTCTGTTTGAAGATGCTATGTCACATGATGAGGCATGGCATTTCTCACGCCTGGGGCGTATGCTTGAACGTGCCGATAAAACCACACGAATACTTGACGTGAAATACTTTCTATTGTTGCCCAGTATTGAGGACGTCGATTCGCCTTATGATGCGGTTGAATGGGGGGCAGTATTACGCTCTGCCCATGGTTTGCAGATGTATCGGCGCCAATTTCACCGCATTGATCATCTTAACGTGACCCATTTCCTCATTTTTGACCAGTTCTTTCCACGTTCAATTAGCTATTGTGTGAATGCGGCAATGAGGTCATTGGAAAATATTACTCAAACATTAAGAATAGAAATTGCAGCAACAGAAGAGATGGCGGCGCTGTGTCATAATTTGAAAAATACTACGGCTAAGGAGGTTATTAATAAAGGATTGCATGAGTTTCTTGATATGACGCAGTTCAATTTAAACAGGGTGGGCCAAGCTATTTATGAATCGTTTTTTACCATGAAAGGATAGTGCTATCTCATGTTTAAATAGGTGAGAAAACCTTCTCAGCTTCTGGTAGAAAATATGTTGAATAGGGCTTGATATCGAGAATTTCTGCGCCATCGGGAAGCAAAGTGTCAGTGACAGTAATCCTGTAGGCATCGATTTCCATTAGCTTGGCAGTGGCAATGTTAATTGTATTCTCTTTGGGTAAGAGATAGATGAAATAGACATGTGAGAAGCACTCAATTAGTCCCTTGGTGCAATCAGGTGACAGTTTTTCTGCATTTAGGTTAATAACCACCTTTTTTCTATTGCCACTGGCGCTGGCAAGGGAGTCAACAGCGATATTCTCATCTTGTAGTGAAGGGGTAGATTGAATTTTTTTAAGCCGTTGTGTCAAAGCTTGTTTCTCTGGGATATTGCCGCTGAAATAATCTATCATCATCTCTTTGAGCCATTGTGGTTCACGAATTTTTTTACAGCTGTTCTCTATTGTATAGGGATGTATAGTTAATATTGGTGTTTTATCTATTACATCTAATCCTCTGAATATTATTCGATTATGATCAATTTGATAAATTTCGGCGCAAGATAATCCTAGTCTATTAAGGCGATTTTTCCCGCGTTGAGCAAAGATTCCTAAGCTGGGAAGCGTCGGGTTATTCCTAGGGTGTCTAGCGCCGGTTACAGCTTTTTCTAGGTTTACCTGATGCATCTGGAAAATTACATTGGCATGTGAATAGCCCTTTAGCGTATGCGTATCTGCCAATGAAATACTAGTTAAGACGTCTCCCCACCAATCATCTTTAATCTCTATTCGTTCAGAACGAGCAATTGCTATCGGATGTAGAAGAAAACGTCTGGTTGTCATAATAAATTACCGCAATTCTTTTTATGGTCATCTAATCTATATGGATAGATTATCACGATGTCTGGAAAAAGTCCGTATAGTAGAAATATTTCTCTTAATATTGTTAGTTTAGCGGGTATTTATCTCTATTGAGGGGGCAGATATATCTTGTTATTATTAAGGAGAGTAGTAATCAAGTGTATTGCTGCTATAGGGATAGTAAATGAGTGATCAGATCAAGAAAAAGATTGGCAAAGCTCTTAATGAATTCATTTATGACTGTATGAAAGAAGTTTATCAGTCATATTTAATCAGAAAAAAAGAGACTATTAATACTTCGGCGATAAAAAGAGTGGCACTTATCTCAACCCCACGGTCAGGGTCAAAATTACTCTGTGAATTATTAATGCAAAGAGGTTTGGGTATTATACGTGAATTCTTTCATGATCAGTATGAGAAGAGTTATAGAGAAATTGCAAAAAAAGAGAGCTGCTCTTTGCATGCTTACTATGAGCAGATAGTTTTAGGAGCATTTGGCAGGCAGCTAAATACTGTCGTGATAAATTTTCATGGTTGTCAGATTTTTGAAAGAATTAGGCGTGGGTTAGCCATTGATGATTTAGCCATTGACTATTTTATCTATATAGAGAGAAAAGATGTGTTGGCGCAGGCGTATAGTTTGGTCAAAGCAAGAAAAAGTGACGTTTGGTCAGATCGAACTAGAAAGAGAGCAAGGCTTGATGACAATGATATTGATGTTGCTATTGATAGATCTATGGTTGAAAGAGCGATGAAAGAGATCAGTGTCGAAAAGCGGCGTATAAAAGAATACTTTTCTAATAGAATTTGTAAAACTGTTTATTATGAGGAGCTTGTTTCAGAAAAACGTGAAATTTTGTTGAAAGAGATATTTGATAATATTGGGATTGATTATGCTCTGCAACCTTTGTCATCACTTCCTATGATGCGACAGACAACGGCAAAAGATCTATGCGTGCTCGAGCAATTAAGAGAGGAGTTAAATAAATCATTATTGAGAAGGCTTGGTTGCAAAATGGGTTTTGCTGAGAAAATATAATTTTTGAACAAGGTCTAGCACGGTTGTAAAATAGAGGTATTGTCAATTGCTAATTCGTTGCCTGCTAACATTGCCAATTAGTTGCCAAAACCGTTCATGGAGATAATAGAGGAATATTTTTGTAATTGCTTCAATTATGCCAATAGTAGCAGCGTACTTGACGTTGCCAGTAATAAAGTAACTAATAATCATCGTGACTGCTGTAGCAATTATGCGCCAGTTTATCGCCTTCAGCAAGCTTTTGCTATGGGAATCCGTTATTCTCATTGTTGCTATCGCGTCATTTTTAGAGTTATTGAAGTTACTTGATTATATAGATGGCCATATTGTTTGGCAATATTATAGGAAGATTTGGGTTTCAGCTCCCTTTTTTTAGAAGACTAGACCTGCATGAGATATAGACAAGCATGCTGTTTGATGGTTGATTTTATGTTAACTAGGTTGCTAGAATGCCCTTTCTGAGCAAGAGTAGGGTAAACAGTTGTGAAGAGTTTGATTGCACCGCATGGCGGCCAGCTTAAAAAGTTAATTGTGGCAGGAGCGCAACTGCCTGATGTAAGGTTGCCTGAGTGGGTGCTTAATCGCCGCCAACTGTGTGATCTTGAGCTATTACTCAATGGCGGCTTTTCGCCGCTGGAAGGCTTTATGGGGCAGGCGGATTATCTAAGTGTATTGCATAATATGCGCCTTGAGAGTATTGATGTAGTTTGGCCAATGCCAATTACTCTCGATGTTGATCAGGCCTTTGCCGATCAATTAAATATAAATGATCAAATTGTCTTACGTGACTTTGAGCAATTACCGCTTGCTATACTAACTATTTCAGATATTTGGCATCCTGACAAAAGTCAAGAGGCGCAATCTGTTTTTAAAACACAGAGCCAGGCACATCCTGCAGTAAGTTATCTATTTAATTCTACTGGAGATGTTTATTTAGGAGGGAAGCTCACTGGACTTCAACTACCCTGTCACTATGACTTCAGTCATTTGCGTTATACTCCAGGCGAATTGCGTAATCTATTCATCATGCGGGATTGGCAGCGTATTGTTGCTTTTCAAACACGCAACCCGATGCACCGTGCTCATCAAGAGTTGACCTGTCGTGCAGCGGCGCTGAAAGAGGCAAATTTGTTGATCCATCCAGTGGTGGGTATGACCAAGCCAGGCGATGTTGATCATTATACCCGTGTGCGGTGCTATGAGAAAATTCTCAGAAATAGCCCCGAACAGGAAATCATGCTGAGTTTATTGCCATTGGCAATGCGAATGGGTGGCCCACGTGAAGCA
>JANQHY010000065.1 GCA_028282395.1 Gammaproteobacteria bacterium | reverse complement strand
GAAGGATTATAACAATTAAACAGAACACAGCAAAGCACCCCTAACAATTTGAAATTTCCTTTGATGAAACTGATCTTTGTCGGAGTTTGGCCTTTCTCTGGATATCTACGTTCAACTGCCGTCTCAATTACTTTATAGCCTAAAACAGGCGCTCTAACAGATAGATAAGCAAGTAACTCGTAACTATCAAATACCTTTCTAAATGGTGCTACACGACTATCCAGCAGAAGGCGCTTTGAGTAACCACGAAAACCATTGGTAGTGTCTGTATAACGAAACCCTGCTTTAAAAGAAATAATGGGAATATGTAACAGTTTTACCGCGATTTGCCTGATAGCAGGGGTATTGATTGCTTTACCTCCAGGTAGATATCTCGATCCCTGAATAAAATCATATCCCTGTTCTAATAGTTGAATGAAATTCTTTATTGCCTCAACACCATCTTTATTATTACCATCAATAGTGACAATTCCCTCATAACCTCTCTGTAAAGCAAACGCGTAACCCATTCTCAATTGCGCACTCAACTTGCCAGCACCTGTTTTTAGCAGAAGCGCCGATACACCAACACTTTTGAGAAACTCACTGGCGGTGGAGCCATCTTTACTGCCGCCATCACAGAGTATTACATCAATGATATGGTCTATCTTGAGAAAACGAATTTTTTCCAACTGTTTTTTGATTCTGTCGCCCTCATTAATGACTGGAATACATAAACAATATTGACATTTTTTTGTGGAAAAAATAGTCTGTTTATATTCTGGGACTTCCCATGTCTCAATATTCATTAGTCATTTCCAAAAATTTTGCTTACATAACCACAACATCTGTCAATATTATCATAGTTATCACCATCCTGCCGCTTCATCTCTATCGATACCCAATTCTGATAACCACCATCTCGTAATATCTCACATAGCTGTTGATGTAGTAGGAAATTATCCTCAGAGATAGGCGCCAAGTAAGGTTCACTAATATGCACATGGTTGACTAAAGCAACATTATCCGCTACTGCAGTTAAGTCCTCATGATTCATCAATAGTGTTCCACTATCAATTTGTAGCCGGAAGCCTTCATGGTCAACCGCTTTGACTATTGTTGCTGCTTCAGCAGTTGTATTGATAAAATTGGTGCCGTAATCACTAGGGTTAGG
This sequence comes from Gammaproteobacteria bacterium, assembly GCA_028282395.1. The sequence goes on along the minus strand of JANQHY010000065.1, from coordinate 920 downwards.
CTCCATTGCAATCACACTGTTGCGATTCGCTGCATATTCAGCTAATTCCCTAAAAAATTTGACCGCCATATCATATTCACTATGAAAATCATTAATAACACGATTTCTAGGTGAGCCAAAAACCAGATTGGTAATACCCAACGACGAAGCAAAATCAATTGCCAATTGCAAATATTCCCGCAAGGCATTACGCCCATCACTATCAGCAAAAAGTTTTAAATCAGCACGTTTGTAGAGTAGCGATTGCATGCTAACTATTTTAAAACCTATGGATTGAATATATTCACGCAGAGCATGACACTGCTCGATAGGAGTTGTGTATGGAGACGAAGGAAATAAACGTGTCGGCGCAATTTCAAGACCACTAAATCCATGTTTTAACATAATTTTATAGATGAAGCTGTCTTCACTTTCTGTCCAGGCAATATTTGATAGCGCCAATTTCATAATGTTCTCACTCCATGGTTATTAAAGAATGTTTTTAACTCCGCAAGCGTACGATCTCTATGGTATAAATAACCATTTTTTCCATTAAAATCTTTATAGTAAATCGATTTCATATCGTAATTCATCGGCGCTTTATTTTCAATCTGATGAGTAAACTCAAAATTAAGACAGTTTTTAGCAATTTCTGCGCAGGATATCGGCTCAACTGCCAGATTGATTATGCCGTAATCCTTTGTAATGGAGAATTGAATATCTTGCCATAAATGCGCCAAATTATAAAAAGGGAACCGGCTTCTACAATCGGTAAATATCAGACTAGTATAACCATGCTTTCCTAATAGCTCCTTTAGCAATTTGCGCTCATCGCCTGATAAATTTGGAGAAATAGCATACACTCCATTATTATCCCTAGTAAAACTGGCATTTAATCGTTTCTTTTCAGTCTGGCTGGTAACAGCCATTAGCTGCTGCCA
>JANQHY010000029.1 GCA_028282395.1 Gammaproteobacteria bacterium | reverse complement strand
TGCAAAACTATCTGCACACGCCTCATGCACTCACTACCACTAATGGTACTGCCGCACTACACTTGGCACTGTTGGCATTCAACCTTAATCCTGGCGACGAAGTGATCACCACACCGATGACTTTTGCTGCAACAATTAATACTATTATTCTCGCTGGGGCTAAACCGGTATTAGTCGATATCGACCCTGCTACGTATAATATCGATGTAACAAAAATCGAAAGTGCTATCAGTGCAAATACCCGCGCTATTGTTCCGGTTCATTTTGCTGGCCTGCCAGTTGATCTCGATCCGATTTATGCGTTAGCAAAACGCCACCAGCTCCGCGTTCTCGAAGATGCGGCACACGCCATCGGCAGTGAATATAAAGGTAAAAAAATCGGTCAATTTGGCGATACACAGATGTTTAGTTTTTATGCCAATAAAGATATCACGACTGGTGAAGGTGGTTGTGTCACCACACACAATGACGACACCGCAAAACAGATAGAGATTAATCGCTTTCACGGCATTGATCGTACCGCCTGGAACCGCTTTGGCAAAGAAGGCAATCAACACTATGACGTTGTTAATGCCGGCTTCAAATACAATATGTCTGATCTACAAGCGGCACTTGGCATTCATCAACTGGCATCACTGGATGATTTCATTGCTGAAAGAACTGCTCAAGCTGAACGCTATTATGAACTGCTTGACGGCTGGTCAAGTTGGACGCTACCCCAGCAACCCGACTACGCCCACCGCCACGCCTGGCATCTGTTTACCCCACTAATCAATCCGGCAGCCGCCGGTATTGACCGTGATCAGTTCATTAGTGCTATGAAAGAGAAAAATATCGGTATTGGCTTGCATTACCAGGCAGCCCACTTATACTCGTATTACCGTGAGCAATTTGGTTATCAGCGCGGCGACTTCCCTCATGCTGAAACCGTTGGCGAGCGTATTGTCAGTCTGCCACTGTTCCCAGGGCTAACTGCCGCTATGCAGAAACATATCGTTGCAGCCATGAAACAGGTTTGCAAATAGGAGTAAAAGCATGAAGAGTGAAATGGCAACAGAAATCTCTATCGTGATTCCAGCACATAATGAAGAAGAGGTGTTAGACATTCTCTATAGTCGTCTAATGCCGGTAATGGATGGACTAAATAAAAGCTATGAGGTGATTTTAATTAATGATGGCAGCACTGATCGCACTGCCGAGATCCTTAACCGCTTTCAACAGCAACGTCCAGAGATTTTTCGTATTATTCATCTACGCGGCAACTTTGGTCAACACATGGCCATTATGGCTGGCTTTGAAAATGTTCGTGGCGAAATAGTCATTACGCTCGATGCCGATCTGCAAAACCCTCCTGAAGAGATTCCTAAGCTGGTGGCGGCGATGGAAAATGGCCATGATGTTGTTAATACTTACCGTATGGATCGCCGTGATCGTATCTGGCGCAAATTCATGTCAAAAATCCATAATTTATTACGTCAGTATATCCTCACGCCAGGGATTAAAATGAAAGATGAAGGCTCAATGCTACGCGCTTACCATCGTGATCTGGTTGATATCATGGTTTCAACTGGAGAGAGTGACACCTTTATTCCTGTTCTAGCACTGACCTATGCAGTCAATCCTACCGAGGTCGGCATTGCCCATGAAAAACGTGCTGCCGGCACCACCAGTTATAATTTCTTCAAGTTGATGCGCTACAATTTTGATCTCGTTACCGGTTTCTCAATGATTCCGTTGCAAATATTTACTGCCATTGGTCTGCTGGTATCAACCTTAAGTCTATTATTTGTCATCTACATGTTTATTCGCCGTCTACTTATCGGACCTGAAGTACAGGGTGTATTTACCCTATTTGCCATTGCTTTTTTTATTATGGGCATTATTCTAATGGGACTTGGCATCGTTGGGGAATATGTTGGCCGCATGTTTCGTGAAGTACGCAAACGGCCACGTTTTGTTATTCGCGAAATTGTTCAACGTTCTGACCATGAGACTCACCATGACAACTAAAAAAATCGTTATTCTCGGTGCCAATGGCTTTATTGGTAGCGCCTTAACTGCTGCACTACTCCAACAAGATAATTATGAAGTTAGGGCTCTTGATATTAGCAACCATCGTATCAAAGAGTGGTTAACACATCCACGCTTAACATTCCAACAGGGCGATATGCTAACTAACCATGAGTGGATCACGGCACAGATCGCCGAATGCGATACAGTTTTACCTTTAGTGGCCATTGCCACACCGGCAACCTACGTGAGCGATCCATTGAAAGTATTTCAACTCGACTTTGAGGCGAATTTAACCGTCGTTAAACAGGTTGTTGCACAGAAAAAACGGCTGGTTTTTCCATCAACCTCGGAAGTATATGGCATGTGTGAAGATAGCGCCTTTGATGAAGAGAACAGCCCACTCATATTAGGCCCGATTGCTAAAGAGCGCTGGATCTATTCATGCAGCAAACAGATGCTTGATCGCGTTATTTATGCCTATGGCCAGCACCAGGGTCTCGACTTCACGCTGTTTCGACCTTTCAACTGGATTGGACCGCAGCAAGATGATCCATTGGCTAAACAACCACGAGCAATTCCTCAATTTGTTGGCAATCTGCTACGCGGTGAGGCGATCAAACTGGTTGATGGCGGCCATCAACGCCGGACTTTTCTTGATATTAGTGATGGCATTGATGGTTTGATGCGAATTATTGCCAACCGCAATGATTGTGCCAGTGGCCGTATTTTTAATCTTGGCAATCCCAACAATGATTACTCTATAGCAGAGGTAGCAGACAAAATTTTAACTTATGCTAAACAGCATTATGGCGAAACTCATCCACAACTTGATGCAGTGAAAATCATTAATGTCTCATCAGAAACACACTATGGCAAAGGTTACCAAGATGTCTCCGCACGGGTACCGGCAATTGAACGGGCAAAAGCACATCTGGGCTGGCAACCACAGGTGACAATGGATACTGCTGTCACTACAATTATCGATTACCATTTTAAATAATCCTGGCAGATCACGTCATGTTGGTGTAAAGACACTATCCCTGAGATAGAGAGAAATCCAAAGCTCTGTCGTCGCGAGGAGCGTAGTGACGAAGCGATCCAGCAACAGTGGTGATCGTGGCTTCAAGGACTAGATTGCTTCGCTGCGCTCGCAATGACAATTCATTATGTCGTCAATGACGGGGGTGCAAGTAATTACCAAAACGGCGCCTTA
>JANQHY010000279.1 GCA_028282395.1 Gammaproteobacteria bacterium | reverse complement strand
TTTTTTAAGATGTGCCGAGAGTCATGATCATCTTATAGGGGAAAAGTTGATCGACTTGAAACAGCTTTAAATTTCAAGCACTCTTGGCACATTACTAACCTGATATCGAAATCTTTTTAAAATAGTCCAATTAAGCAACTTTTTTGGAGGCGGTCACTTCATGTCTTTTTTGGTATGCCACTCTACAATACTCTAGCATCGCAGCTAACTGATCAAATTGATCCGATGACTTGCTATAGATAAAACGGCATTGTGGGGCCAGGAAATGAATTGAGATGCCTCTGCCCATTAGCTGATTTAAAATCAATATTGTCTCTGCAAACTTATCTGAGATACTCTCAACACTATCAATTACCAGATGATCTTCATAGCTGAGGATTTCAAAACAGTTCTTGCCAATAGAAACAATGCTGTTATCTGCGCCTGGATAAGTATTAATATAGCGAATCGCTTTAGCATAATTAGCGCTATTGGAGCGTATTAACATTTTGATCGGCGCTGATTGAGTATAATTACTGTTATTCAAAACTATTACCTCATATTATAAATTTACAATGAATTCTGGTTCAATGATGATCAGATTTTCATTGAGACTTATCCTAACAAGAGTAAAATGATATTAAGATGATCAGAGTTAAAAAAATGAGAAATATTTTTTATGGCTGGTAACAACTAAGTTAATAGGGCTAATCAACACATGGAAATTTCATAATAAATTTTGTATAACTACCATATTCCGAATAACATTCAATTGAGCCATTTAAATAGTTTATTATTTCTTTGCAAATTGCCAACCCAATACCTGTTCCATTTTCTTTTGATTCAGTAAAGAACTCATTGAAAATTAAAGGTAAGCTTTCTTCTTTTATTCCTGTAGCATTATCTTTGAAATTGATAATATTCCAATTTCTATCTCGTGTTGCTGATATCTCTATCTTAGGTGCCCTAAATCCATGCGTTTCTTTTAAAAAATAAAGCGCATTACTAATCAAGCAAAAAAACACATGCTTGAGCAACGTTTTATTACCTATCAATGCAAACGAGTTATCAATATTACAATCAATATAAGTGCGCTCTTCTCTGCTGAAAGGATATTGTGCAAGAAAATCTGCTATACATTTTTTGATATCTAATCGCGTTAAGCTTGCTTTTTTAAAACCCTTAAGATTCATTAGCATCATATCAATTTGTATGAGTGATTTCTGTGCTGAAAGCTTAATATTTTCAGGAATGCGCATTAAGTTTTCGACAGTAAAATTGGTAGCCTTTTCAAGGGTATGGCAAATATCTAGATCTCTCAATTCAATTAAAAGTCTATCTAGCAATTCAACTTGTGCAAAAATATTTGATAATGGCGTTTTAATCTCGTGACTGAAAGAAGAGGCAATCGTTTTATATAAGCGCATACTTTGAGCTGTGTTTTCTACTTCAACTTTGATTGCTTGATATTGTTTATACAACGTTATATCAACTGCTACACCAATTAAACCAATGACATTTCTATTTTCATCATACCAAGGCTTTTTCTCTGTTTTGATCCACAGGTATTGATCATCTGGTATAGGAACTTTATATTCGGATATATGAGTATTTTCTGTTTTAATCACATACAAATCATCTGCTTTAAATTTGTCTGCACTTTCTTTTCCCCAAATAAAATCGTAGTCGGTTTTCCCCAGAATATCTTCCGGGCCATTTAAATTTTGTGCACGACAAAGATTCATATTACAGCCTACATATTCAAAGTCCGTATTTTTCCAGAAAATGTAGCCTGGTGAATCTTCGATAAAGCTTTTATAAATTAGATCATTCATGACGTATATATTTCTTTATTTCAATTTATTTGATAGCCAATGCCTCTCACCGTTCTAATATAATCTTTCCCAAAATATTTACGTAAGTTATAGATATGAGCCTCTAATACATTGCTAGATATTTCATCATCCCAATTATATAAACTATCTAGCAGCTCTTGTTTTCTAAATACTTTATTGGGAGAAGATAATAAGGTTTCTAATAAATCGTACTCTCTTCTGGCAAGATGATATGGTATTGCTTTATACGTTAGAGTTCTGCTGTCGCAATCCATCACTAAATCACGATGTTTAAATTGTTTAGCAAAATTATTCCGATCCCGCCTAACCAAAGCACGTAATCTTTCTCTCATTAATGCATATTCAAATGGCTTTGCTAAATAATCATCTGCCCCATTAGCAAGGCCCTCTATACAATCTTCCATTTCATCATTAGCTGTTAAAATTAAAATAGGCGTATAACATTGTTTTTTCCTTAAACTAATAATCACTTCTAGACCATTCTTCCTTGGTAAGTTTATATCCATAATAATGACACTGTACTTAAAACACAGAGCTGCATGCTCTGATGAAACACCATCTTGCACCCAATCCACATTAAAGCCATCAAGCGTTAACTGTTGTTTAATTGATTCACCGAGCATAGGGTCATCTTCAGTTAATAAAACTTTCATTTGCACAGCCTGTCTAATAATTAACCGCCTGTTCTTCTTCCAAGTAATTGATTAAACATAATTGATTCAGTTTATCAAAAAGAAGCGCTATTTGCTCTTTTGTATGTGAAGCTGAAATAGCAGCCCTGAGAATACCCTTACCTTTCTCAACAGTAGGATACATCGCTGTAGTTAGTAATATTCCTTCATCTTTTAACTGTTGTGATACTGCTAAAGTTTTATCTTCACTACCGATAGGTATTATTCTAAAAGGTGCAGGATTGTAAAAACTCAAATCTTGCTGACCCATTAAATCATCAAAGTATCTAATATTATCAAAAAGCTTTTTTTGCAATTGATATATATCATGATTTAAATGTATTTTTGCTGAGGCAATGCAAGCATTGATTACAGGATTAGACAAAGGACCTGAAAAAACATAAGCCGGTGAAAAGCACTTAACAAAATCAGCATCTTGCTTGTTTTTAAGCAATAGAACACCTCCCGTGACACCAAAGCCTTTTCCCAAACTAGCGGCTATAATTAAACGCTCATCAAACTCCTGATCAACAACATCAAGTGTATATCCACATCCGTTCTTACCATAAATGGATGTGCCATGAGCATCATCTAAGTAAACATATCCAGCGTATTTCGATGCCAAATTAATAAGGAGCTTAACTGGAGCGACACTGGTCATTGACCCGATACTATCGCTAATAGTGATAGGTGTCATTCTTTCTAAACGTGCCTTTTTAAATTCGATCTCTAATGCAGATGAATCCTTAAAATCAATCCTCACAACTTGTCCAAATTGTGCTAATATTCCTATGTTTATCTGCAAAGAAGAATGTGCTGTCTTATCGATAATGAAATAAGCACCATGAATGTCTAATGGAAACCCTGGCATTTCCCCTGATCCAATCAGCGGCAAAAATCCTTGGTGGACCATATGTACTGATGGAAATGTAACAGGATAAGAACCACAATATATCTGCCTTAATAAGTCATCTAACTCAAAGCTTGATTGTGGTTGTAGTCTCGTTCTCGCACAATGTAGAGCTAAACCAAAGTTATCTAACTCATAGCCTGTACTTTGAATTAAGCGTTTATCTTGATCCAGCCCTAAATAAGAACAAGAAATAAATTCCACCATCTTTTTGCCGTTATCTAGCGTGATATTTTTTCCTTCACGATTAATTACACTCAATCCATTAACGGTATTAAAGGATTCATATTGATGCGCTTTAGATCGAAGAATCTTATCTCGCATCCAATTGCGTTTAACAGTCATCATTATCCCCCCTGTGCCCTATAGCTTTTTACCTACAACAATATGCCAATCACCGAATATACACATTATCTTCACTTCACTAAAACCAGTTGAAACTAACAGGTGATATATCTCTTGTTTCGAGAATTGTTGTCCTTGTGTCCAAAGCAACATATTCATGTTATATGCAACCGTATTTCGTGGGCTAGCTTTATCATCATTCAATAGGGCTTCATGAATAATGATCATGCCCCCTTCAGGTAAACAAGCAAAACTTTTTTTAATCAGAAAATGGCCCTTTTCAAAGGGCCAATCATGCAAAATATCTCCATAAAAATGTACATCAGCAACAGGATAATCATCCTGCCACATATCGCCTGTATATAGAGATATCCTATCTGTTAGCGCTTCTTTTTGAATATACTGTTTTGCTATCTTACAAACATTGCCAGTATCAAAGAGTATTCCATTTAAATTATTATTTCTTTTACATGCTGCTATAGTATGAGTGCCTGCTCCGGCACCGATATCTAGAAATTGATGATAATGAGTTAGGTCTACACTCTGAACCCAGGCTTGTGCAGGCCCTATACTTTTTGCATGCATAGCTTTAGTAAAACACGCTGTAAGCGCTTCATCTTTATCATGTTGCTCAAACAAACCCTGCCCATCATATACTTGTGGATGACCTTCCATAATAGATTTTTTAATATTCTTAAATGAACGTGCCTCGTTTTGTTCAATAATAAGATCCAAAATAGGGCCAAAGTAATAATGACTGTCTTGAGTTAAAAACAAACTAGCATATTCGGTTATAATCAAATAACCGTTATCTTCTCTAATAAGATTAGCTGTAATACAAATGGATGTGAGTGCCTCAACTGACTTTAGGGGTAAATTTAATTCTTTAGCCAAGTCTTGCTTCATCATCTTGGTTTGAAGCACTTCAAATAAGCCAATTTCATATGCTACAAGCAGTACATTAGTAAATATAGTGCCATTGATAAGGCTTCTAATAGGTTTATCGTCAAATATATCAGCACTGCTCATCTTAGTTCTTAATACTGTTGGTTTTTCCATAAAGAGAACATAGCGCAGATTAAAGGTAATATCCTAACTTTTCTCTCCATATTTGACATTTTTGTGCCTTATCTAATCTTGCATTGGCTGGACTAGTGGATGGCAAAACAACGTAATCAATAGCCCTTGGGAGCTTACCTGATTTTACAAAATGCCGT
>JANQHY010000274.1 GCA_028282395.1 Gammaproteobacteria bacterium | reverse complement strand
CTTCAATCAGCAATGCTATACTGTCATGCGTATTTAAATAATAGGGGCGAGGCTCAATAGCAGGAGAATGATTCTCTACAGTAGTTAATTTTCTATCTGGGCGGTACTTTTACAGAGTACCCTTCTCTCTTTTGCCAACCTGAAGACGTTCGTGAATGATTGGGTATATCAATTGGATGAAAAGTTTTACCTTCAGGTATCCTCACAGAGTATCCGTCCCTTTCCAGCCATCTAGCACTGCCTTTATTAGCAGCAGTTTCAAACTCTATTTTTCTAGAACGACGCTCTTTTGTTGGTATAATGGCAAAAGCCAGACGGCTATCGCGTGCAGCTTTATCAAATTGGCGTAAATGAAAATGTACCTTAGCCCTTTCATCAAGTAGAGAGGTGATAAATGGCTTTTCTTCCGAGTCAGGTGAACCGAGTACCATCTCTATCGCACGATTCAAATCTGTCAATGCCTGCTGATAATGTCCTAGATGGATTTGTGCAAATGCCCTCTCTGCCAATAACGTGTCAGTTGGTTTGTGCATCGTCATTGCAATATTAACATCGGCAATGGCTTGTGAATAATACTTAAGCGTATTATTCACTTTTGCCCTTTCACTAAATAGCGTATAACTGCGATACCCCTGCTGTTCAGCAAGATTAAAATCCTCTAGGGCTTCTTGAGGATTACCCTCTATTCTCCTAATAACCCCGCGCCTAACAAAGTCGCCAGGCTCAACAGGATCTAACCCTTTAAACCACTCAAAATAGCGTTGTGCTTCTTGTAACTCCTGTTCATTTGTATTGTTATTTTTTCCCATACTAGACTCACAGTACAATTTATTTTTTTTGATACGTGAATTAAATCGTTAGTAAGCAAGCGCCAAGATTAATCAAATACAATTGTCTTATTGCCATGCACCACAACGCGATCTTCTAAATGGAGGGACAGACCACGAGCCAATACCTGCTGTTCAACGTCCTGACCCAAAAGGACAATGTCCTCTTTATTATGACGATGGCTAATCCGAACAATATCTTGCTCAATAATCGGCCCTTCATCTAACTGATCGGTCACATAGTGGCAGGTTGCGCCGATAATCTTTACCCCCCGCTCCAATGCCTGCTGATAAGGATTAGCCCCAGCAAAAGAAGGCAAGAAACTGTGATGAATATTAATCATACGATAGCGATATTTCTGGCACAAATGCGCTGGAATAATCTGCATATAGCGCGCTAAAACCACTACATCTGCTTCATACTGATCAATTAACGTTTCAATTTCGTCATTAGCTGATTCTTTATTCGCTTTCGTGACTGGCACATAGTGATACGGCACATCGTGCCAGGCAGCAATATTTGCCAATTTTTGATGATTCGAAATAATCGCTACAATATCACAAAATAGCTCATCTCTATGCCAACGATGGAGAATGTCAGCCAAACAGTGCGATGTAAGGCTGGCAAGTAAAACAACCTTGGGTTTCTGCATCGAAGTTGATAACCGCCAGGTCATAGCAAACTCTTCTGCCATCAACACTAACCCCGCTTTAAAGGTGTCAATATCAACCGTTAAGCTATCGACTTTTATTTCCGTACGCATAAAAAACCAACCGCTTGCGGCGTCAGCATGATAGTTGGCCTCTGTCATCCAGCCACCACATTTGGCAATATATTGACTGACTGCGGCAACAATCCCTACCCGATCCGGGCAAAAAATAATTAAGCGATATTTATGCGTCATAAAATTATTATTTTCTTTACGGCGTTGATGGCGACTCTACATTAGGATTTGAGTTATCATCAACCATCTTTTCTGGTAATGGTTGCGCTCTAGCTGCCAAGAACAGATACACCAAATGAACTAGCAGTAGCACTAACCAAACTAACGGAAACAGTATATCCCAACTAAATAGTATGACAAAAAGCCCTACTCCAGGGCTAATAGCAACAACAGACAAATTAAATGCTCTGCCATAATGCAATTGCCGTGCTACCAGCGCTGCAAACAGACGGATGATAAATGCATATAGCGCTGCCAAAACAAGTGTAAAAACAAATGAAGAAATTATACCGGAAAAAAAGTGTTGCAACACATTATTCCACAGTAGGATTTTAAGTTGCTTATTGAGAAAAGTTTGATTAACAGTTAAATTTTTTGTTGCTGGAAACATCACAGCACTTACCGTCTCATGCCGCGTTTGAAAATCATAGTATTTATACTTATAACCATTGCTGGTAATTAAATAACGTGCATCGCTACTGGCAAACTGTTTATACTGGTCAGTGGTATCAATAATCACAAACACTTTTTTATTCATTGGATCACGAATAAATAGTGGCTGAGAAGCAGAGGTAGAAACACGACCCGCTTTCACTGTAATCAACGGAGTCTGCTTAACCATATTTGAATAACGCTGATAACTAAAAAAGCCTTGGCCAATACTCCCAACTAACCAAACAATCAACAGAAAAAGCAATAAAAACCCCATCACCCGGCGACGAGACCAGACAGTGCCCAGGTTGCGATAAAATCGCATAGAATAAAAAACTAGACCTAATGCTTTAAGCACGGAAATTGGCCGCTCATTGCTTTCCATAATTCACCTATCGCTCTATATTAATCCGACCTTTATTTTAGCACAATCACCTTGCCTTGCAAGGTTTGCTCAATTTGCTCTCGACTTATTGGCCCTTCTCGCAATAGCTGTGGCGATGCTGTTGCCAGACTCAATATGGTCGATGAACGTGCCTCTTGACAACGTCCACCATCAACCACCAAAGCCACCTCTTCCCCTAGTTGCTGCTGTGCCTCCACAGCGGTTACCGGCGCTGGCTGACGCGTGCGATTGGCTGAACTCATCATCAATCCATGCCCCAAAGCACGAATCACCGCAGAGGTCAGTGGATGATCAATACAGCGCAAACCCACTGTGCCATCCTGACTACTTTGCGGCTGCTGTGCCTTTGCAGCGGGTAGAATCAGTGTTAGCGGTCCTGGCCAAAATGCTGTCATGAGCTTTGTTGCCGCAGGCGGAATTGTGGTCACCCAATCGCCAACTTCATGTTGATCAGCAATATGGATGGTAAATGGTTGCTTTTGTGAGCGCCCCTTCACTGCAAACCAACGCTCACGCGCGGTCATATTAAACGGATCAGCAGCCAGGCCATAAACCGATTCCGTTGGCAAAACCACTAACTCCCCATTCTGAAGACGTGCCACCGCTTCATCAACAATTCTTTTCATGACCACACCATTTTGTTATAAATCACGCCATTTAGCCCTTGAAACTAGCGAACTATAGCATACACTATCAACAGATGTTTCACATGTTGTATGAAACCGTTTGCCTAATAATGCTAATGAGGAGAAACCATTGAGCGCAATCTTATCAAATCGCATACTATCTGGAATGCGCACCACCGGCAATCTGCACCTGGGCCACTATCACGGCGTCTTAAAAAACTGGCTTAAACTGCAGCATGAATATGAGTGCTTCTTTTTTGTCGCAGATCTTCACTCTCTGACGACCCATTATGAGAATCCGGAAGTGATTGAGCAGAGTCTGTGGAATATGGTAATTGATTGGCTAGCAGTAGGGCTCAACCCAGGCTCGGCGCATATTTTTATTCAATCTCAGGTGCCTGAAATTGCCGAGCTTCATCTACTACTATCGATGATCACCCCTCTAGGCTGGCTCGAACGGGTACCGACCTATAAAGACCAAATTAGCAATATCAAAGGGCGCAACCTACATACATATGGCTTTCTTGGCTATCCGCTGCTGCAATCGGCAGATATTCTGATATTTAAGGCTAGCCACGTCCCTGTTGGTGAAGACCAGGTCTCACATATTGAAATGACGCGTGAAGTCGCGCGCCATTTTAATTATCTCTACGGCCGTGATAACGACTACGAGGAGAAGGCCTTAGCCGCAATCACTAAACTGGGGAAAAAATCAGCGACGCTCTATCGTAAACTACTAAAAGCCTGGCAGGAACAGGGCGACCAAGAGTCTCTAGAGACTGGTCAGTCGCTAATTGAGTCTGTACAACATATCAGCATTAGTGATAAAGAGCGGCTATTGGGCTATCTCGAAGGGGGGGGCAAAATTATTCTTCCAGAACCGCAGCCCCTATTGACCCCTGATTCCGCCTTACCAGGGCTTGACGGCCGCAAAATGTCGAAATCGTATCAAAATACCATCAGTTTACGTGATAGTGCTGATGACATTCAGCACAAAATCAGTAAAATGCCAACAGATCCAGCACGGGTAAAACGCAGTGACCCAGGAGAGCCGGAGAAATGTCCAGTATGGGCGCTACACAAGGTCTATTCTGATGACAGTACCAAAGAGTGGGTACAGCATGGTTGCCGTAATGCCGCAATTGGCTGCTTAGAGTGTAAAAAACCGCTAGCAGATGCTATTATCGAAGAGCAACAGCCGATTCAGCAGCGTGCTAAAGAGTTTGCTGCCAATCCTGGCCTGGTGCGCAGTGTTGTCGCCAATGGCTGCGAGGCTGCTCGCGAAGTGGCGCGCGACACACTAGATGAGGTACAGAAAGCAATGGGGCTTAACCGCGGCGACTATGAGTCGTTGCAACATGACAAATAGTAATGAGTAATACAACCGAACCACAACAGGAGATCGAGCAGATCAACCAGCAGATAGCCCTGGTTGCCGGGCAACCACTTACTGAACTGCCAAAAGATCTCTATATTCCGCCAGAAGCGCTTGAGGTATTCCTTGATCACTTCGAAGGACCGCTGGATCTATTGCTCTATCTCATCAAAAAACATCGGATTGACATCCTCGACATTCCCATTGCAGAGATCACCCATCAATACGCCGAATATATTGCGATGATGCAGAAACATTCACTCGAGCTTGCTGCTGACTACCTGCTGATGGCAGCCCTACTAGCAGAAATCAAATCACGTATGCTGTTGCCGACACCGGCGAGTGAAAACGAAGACGAAGAGGACCCTCGTGCTGAACTCGTACGACGTCTACAGGAGTATGAGCGCTTTAAAAAAGTGGCATTAGAACTCAATGAGCTACCAATCCTTGGCCGTGATAGCTTTACTGCGACTGCCGCACCACCAGAGATGGATCAGACGCAACCACTCCCTGACCTACTCTGGCATGACCTGATCAAGACTTTTAAAACGGTAATGGAGCGCGCTGAAATGAACCAGCACCACCGGGTGATGGGTGAAGCACTTTCAGTACGTGAGCGCATGAGCACCATTCTCGAGCAGCTACAACAACAGCCGTCACTACCGTTGCAAGCACTATTTAGTGCTGAAGAGGGTAAGAGCGGTTTAGTCGTAGCCTTCATCGCTACCCTAGAGCTACTACGTAGTGGCGCAATTGAAATAATTCAGGTTAAACCTTTTGCACCAATTTATTTAAAACCTGCGAGCGGAGAGAAACATGATTGAAGCTGACAAACTGGCACAGATTATCGAAGCACTACTATTTGCTTCTAGCCAACCCTTAAGTGCACGCAAAATCGTTGGTCTATTTGCTGAACATGAACGTCCTGAGATTAGCCAGGTCAATGAGGTGTTAACTCAGCTACAAAATGATTACAGTGAACGCGGCATTCATCTGCAAGCCCTTGCCAGTGGTTGGCAATTTCGTGTTGATAATGACCTGGCGCCGTGGGTCAAACAGCTATGGAAAACCCCGACACCTCGCTATTCACGTGCATTAATGGAAACTCTGGCCTTGATTGCCTATCGTCAGCCGATCACTCGCGGTGAAATCGAACACATTCGCGGCATTAGCGTCAGCAGTAACATTGTCCGTACGCTTGAAGAGCATGGCTGGATTCGTGAAGTAGGCCATAAAGATACACCAGGCCGTCCGGCCCTACTCGCGACAACAAAACAGTTTCTTGATCACTTCGGCTTAAAGAATTTGAGTGAACTACCACCGTTAGCAGAAATCAATTCGCTTGATAACATCGGCGCCAACCTGGAAGAAGCACTGCAGGAACAACAGAAAGAGCAGAGTCGCTCAGAAGAGTCCACTACTGTCGCAGAAGAGACTAACGAAATAGAATTAGCAACAACTATTGAGACGGATGATAATCATCACTCTGCAGACACTGAACAGTCGCAGGAAGCAATCGATGCTGAAGAAGATCTAGAAGCGTCTACCAATGTCGCAACAGAGACCAGTGAAATAGCGTCCGTAGCAACTGCCGAGACGGATAGCAATCACCACTCTATAGACACTGAACAGGAAGTGACTGATGATGAAGAGATGATAACCGAGAATGGCGAAGAGACACTCCTGCAAGAGACAACCGAGCAGGAATAATCACTATCTAACCACACAGAGAGGAGTAGTCAGATGAAAAAACTCACCACCTATTGCATTACGTTTATTGCCATGGCGGCACTACTCAGCGCCTGTTTTGCTAAATCGATAAAAGGTGATGGCAACGTTGTGACACAAACGCGACAAATTCAAACGTTTGATGACATTGCAATCAGCGGCGATTTCAAAGTCATTGTCACCGCTGCTGACAAACCCTCACTCACTATTCACGCCGACTCTAATCTATTAGAGTATATTAAAACTCCTGTTAAAAAAGGCACTCTATCGATCTATGTTGCCCGCAATACTAACCCTGATCCGACACAACGGGTAGTTATTGATGTCTCAGCAGTGAAACCATTAAGAGAAATTTCTGCCTCTGGCAATACCTATTTTAGTGACAGAACGCTTCATGCTGATAAGCTAATGGTACGTTATAGTGGCAGCACAGAAGCTATCCTTGGCGGGCAGGTGAAGAAACTCACGCTACGCAGTTCTGGCAACAGCAACATTAATGCCAAAGCGCTCAAAGCTTATAAGGCAAATCTTGATTTAAGTGGCACGACACATCTCTCAGGCCATTTTATTGATGAGCTGTTAATCAAAGCGTCTGGCACCACAATCATTAACTATAGCGGTCACCCAAAAGTCAACCAAACTAAAGCATCAGGAAACTTTCGCTTTACTCAGAAGGATTAACCTGTATTGGCGCTAAATTTTTCTTACGCTGCAGATAGATGACACCCAGACCAGCGCCAACAATGAACAGCACACCAAAAAGTGTATAGACAGTAGCACCCTGCTGAAAAATAAAATAACTAATCATTAATGAGAAAATAATGTTTGAATAATAGAGACTAGCGGTGACTTGTGGTGCCGTATAAATTGTTGATAAGGTAAAAAAATACTGTACCAAGAAAAAGAGTACACCAATAACAATGACACTAAATAGATCAACTGAGCTCCAATGCCAATAAGATAAAACAACAACTGCAGAAATAAGTGTCGAGATCACAAAATAGATAAAAAGACTTTTAATGGCATCATCATAAACGGCTATCTTTCTCATCGCCACCGTTGTCAGCGCTGCTGAAGCTGCCGAAAGCAACCCAAAGCCAGCAGCAAAAGAGAGTACTTTACTATCAGGGTTAAGAACTAAGGCAATGCCGATAAATCCAAGCAGCAGAAACAGCCATACCAGTCGAGTTATCGCCAATCCCAACAGAAAATAGGCAATAATTGGTACGAATAGAGGAAACGCGTTAAATAGCAACAGGGAATCAAATAGCGGCATATAGTGCAACGCAGCAAATAGAAAATAACTTATTGCCAAGCTCGAAATTGCTCGAACAATATGATAACGCTTAACCTCTGACGAGACCCAATACGCTGCGCGCACCTGCTTTTTTTTACTGAATACTAGCGGCAAAATTAATAGCAAACAGATCAAACTCTGGAAAAAGACGATTAATGGAATAGACAGCTGTTGAAGATTCACTTTAATCACTGCTGTCTGTACCGCATAAAATGCGGCACTTAACACTGCACACAGCGCTCCTAACAACAACTTATTCTTCATACCTCTCCTTAGGCAGTAAAAAAATTTTATAGCTTAGTGTAATTATTTCTCATCATACTTCTGTTTAAATTCGTCAATAACTTTTTTCACTGAGATGCCAATAGCACGATAATCATACTCCGTCAGATTTGCCAGTGAAACTCGTGCAGAGGGATGATCATTATCAAACCCCTTGCCTGGTAGCAATACCACACTCGTCTCATCTGCCAAGCGCATGACAAATTCAGCACCGCTGGTCTGACCAATAAACCATTGTGAAAATGCTTCACCATGTAACGCTTTTGCCAACTGCTCAAGATCAATTAAGGTGTAGTAATCGACGCTATTCTCATCATAATCCGGTGTCAGACCGATAGCCTGATAAAGAATATCGTAACGTCTACGAATTAGGCGTTTAGCTTCAGCTTTATAACTCTGACTCTCATCAAGCAAGTTTGCCAAAGCAAACAGTGTCATCTGCAGCTGTTGTGGCAGAGAGAGACCAGCAGTGTGGTTTAATGCTACCACACGACTATCC
>JANQHY010000208.1 GCA_028282395.1 Gammaproteobacteria bacterium | reverse complement strand
GCCCGTACAGCGTTGTGGCTATGTTGCTATTGTTGGTCGTCCCAACGTTGGCAAGTCAACACTGTTAAATGCCATACTCGGTGAAAAATTATCGATTACTTCACGTAAAGCGCAGACAACACGCCATAGAATTCTTGGTGTTAAAACCGTTGCTGAGGTGCAGGCGATTTATGTTGATACCCCAGGCCGGCACTCTTCTACACCTCATGCAATTAATCAGGCAATGAATCGTACAGTTGATCAAGTAATTGATGATGTTGATCTACTGATTTTTGTTGTCGATGTTCGCGCTTGGCGTGAAGATGATGAAAAAATTCTTGCTCGGTTACAGAAGGCAACTATCCCGGTTATTTTAGTGGTCAATAAAGTTGACTTGATTAAAGATAAAGAGCAGTTACTACCAATATTGGCAGAGTTGTCGCAAAAGTTACCTTTTGCAGCCGTAGTACCGCTTTCAGCGCGGCGCAGTGGCCATATTGGTGAACTTGAGAAAGTGGTTGTGAGTCATCTGCCACCTGGCCCACATTTCTTTCCACCACAACAGCGTACTGATCGCAGCGAAGGATTTTTAATTGCTGAATTAGTGCGTGAGGTGATTTTGAAGATTACTTCTCAAGAGGTACCGCACGCTGTGGCTGTCACAATTGATAACTTTGACAATCAGGAAGCGTTGCTTAAATTGAGTGCAACAGTCTGGGTTGAGCGTTCTGGGCAAAAAGCGATCTTGATTGGTCAAGGTGGTGAGAAATTAAAAAAAATCGGCGAGCGCACGCGTAAAATCCTTGAAGGCCGTTACCATAAAAAAGTATTTATACGCTTATGGGTAAAAGTAAAAGCTAACTGGCGTGACGATGAGACAGCATTGCAACAGTTTGATATTATTTGATGCTTAGTTGTAATAAGTATGCTGTGGTGTTGTATTGCCCTCTTGGTAGGTATTGCCATCTTTCGTGTTTTGGTAAATGTCATTAGGCGTGGTTGAACTCATAGGCGATGAGTAGTTATTGCGTGAACCATTATAATATTTATTAATGAATGTCTTCATGCTATTAACCTCACTGTCCCAATTATTTTTATGGTTAAGTTGGCTAGAGGGTTTATTAAATAGGCCAAAATTAGTTAGGCCCTCTTTACGATCAGCAGTAGCAAAATGTTTATGGTAACCACGATAGCTGTTTATTGTTTTGTGTCCAATGGTAGAGAAAAAACCATTATCGCCTTTTCTGAATTTTGATTTATTGGTAATATACTGTTTCTCTTTTCTGACAATATGGTAGCCAGCGTTTAGCATGTCGGCTGCCATAACACGGTTTTCAGCATCGTTTTCGTCATCTGCTTCATTTATGAGGTTATTATAATCATTACTATTTTCCAGTTCTTTAAAGCTAGCAGCTAAATCATCTAATCTTGCGGCTGTGGGAACGTATTTCTCTGGTTTGGTAATCCCATCATAATTTTTACGTTCTCTATGTTTACGCCATTTCTTTGATAGGAAGCGGCCGAGTCGCGCAAACATGAGACACATTAGAATTGCTGTATGTGGCCCACCAAATGTTCCGAGGAAAAAGCCGAGTGTGCCAAATAGCAGAGTAAAAGCAAGATCTTGTGCTGCAGCTTTGCGATCACGACGACTTGAACTGGGTTTGAATAGTTTTATCGTATCCAGAACAAGGTTATGTGAAACAATCAAAAAAGTATACGCTGCATACACCATGACAAATGGCGTTGCCCAAGTCATGTGGAACATAGTATGACTCCAACCATCAAAGAAATGGCCGTGTTTTATCATTTCAAAATTATTTTGCAGATTGCCAAAGAAACCATGATGGCTGCCATGTTGGGCCGCACTATTCGCATGGTGACTATGAAGCTTATTATTACCCCCACCGCCATTGTCGCCACCGCCATTTGATCCCGAAGAGGTCGAGCCGCCAGCTGCAGCGCCGCCCATCACTCCTCCACCTATCGATATTCCACAACAGCCGCCACAACATTTGCAACAATCATCACCGCAATCGCAACCGCCACCACAATCACAGCCGCCACCACAGACATCATGTTCAAGGCCAGCGCCAGCGTGCTCAATACCTTTAATGGCGCTGTTAGTTAATTTGAATGTGGCATCTGCAGCTTTATGTATATCTTTACCAAATTTATGAACTTCATTACTAATAAGATGGCTATGATGAGAGTGGTGGTTGTGACCATTATAATTGTTATTTCCATCAATAATAATAACGCCATTATAGCTATTATATGAGTAGGGTGAGGGTTGGAAGAGATCGATATCATTGACATCAGAAAAGACCCGGTTTCTTTTGCGCTGTTTTGCACGATTGTCGGCCTCATTAAATCCCTCTACTTGATTAAGACAGTCTTTCAGACTGTTGACCATATTCCAATATTTATTATCCTCTTCTTCGCTCGTCTTTTTCGTTGCAGCAATATGAAAATCATTTAATTTTTTTAAATATGCAGCAAGTATCCCTTTCTCTTTTGAGGTCATCTGTTTAGGATCTTTTTTAATGATTTTATAACGCTCCCTGCCGAATAGAAATGGTAACTTTATATCGAGGAGCTGCATGAAGCGATAATAGAGTTGGTCAGCATATTGATTCCCCTCAGCATTTAGTAACGCTTCATCGGTTTGGGGGATAGGATAGCGCCAATGCTTCTGTTTTGTATTGCCGCTGTCAAACATGCCATGAAGATACTGTTTTTTTAATTTAGCGAATGTTTGCAGATTAATCTGATCTTTGTCTAGCATACTTTCCCCTTGCTATATAGCTATAGCTTCATGCTCTGATAATTATTTTGTCAGAGTTTTTCTATTATTTTTGATAAATAAAATAGAGGAGTGCTTGCTGCCCAACCTCTGTCTATAATTGGCGCCATTGTTACATAGATACCTGGCCTAGTCAAAAAATATTTTTTATTAATTTCTCCCTCCCGTTGTCCCGTAGCGCTAATCTCGTCGCCCCCGGCTTGTCCGGCGTTGTTGCACAAATTAGCAACTAATAAAGATGAGTCAATAAGTTAAAAAAATACCTTGCTTTGGAGAATTATTTAAAATCAGTTCATTACTTAAAATTATGCAATAACGCCGGACAAGCCGGAGGCGACAAGGGTGGTGCCGCAGGATAACAGTGTTAATCAACACAGAACAACGAAGGTGATGTTGACAAGGTAACGGCAGTTTTGTTATAGTGACTATTCGATAATAGTTGAATGTAATTGACAATGAACATGATTAAATCACAACAGTATGAGATATCAGCGGCTACAGCCAAGGTAGTCAATGCTGCTTGTCGTTCAACTGCTTATCACTCTTCACCTTTTTTCTTCTATTTTTGGCCCTAAAGGCCAAATTCATCTATTTCTACAATTTATTTTTCCAGATTTGCCACCTTAAAGCCGCTAAAGGGCGGGAAAAGGTCTAAAATCTAAATAGTTATAGTGTTAGAGATAATGAATAAGAGGCATATTGTATGCGGTTAATAGTAAGAAAAACGGCTGAATTAAACGGGCAAACGACGCCCCCAGGCTCAAAGTCGCAAGCAGTGCGGGCCATGTTGCTATCATTGCTGGCTCAGGGTGAATCACACCTACATAATATACCAGCTTCTGATGACATTCATGCTGTTATAGAAGTTTGTCGGCAGTTGGGCGCGGATGTTAGACAAGAGGAAGATGGTTGGCATGTTGTTAGTCAAGGATTGCCGCTACAATCTGATTGTCAGAAACTTCATAGCGGTAACTCCGGCATTACGACACGTTTTGTCATGCCAATGCTAGGGTTGAGGAAAAATTGTGATCAACCCATTATTCTTGATTGTGATCAACAGATGCGCCGACGACCAATTCAACCACTTGTCGATGCATTAGTAGCGCTAGGCCTGACCATCGATTACTGCGAAGGACGTGGACACCTGCCAGTTAAAATTAGCGGTAGGTTGCGTGGTGGCAAAACCACTGTTGATGGCTTGACCTCACAATATCTATCAGCACTGCTTTTATCATTGCCGTGTGCTGATAGCGAAAGTATTGTTAAGGTTGTTGATCTGCATGAACGTCCCTATATTGAGATGACATTGAGCTGGTTGCAGCAGCAAGGATTACAGTACGAACACTATCGTAGTCGTCGCGAGGATACTTTTACCATTCGTGGTGGGCAACAGTGGCAACCGCAAGATAAACTGATTGCTGCCGATTTCTCTTCAACCTCCTATTTAGTGGCTGCGGCTGTGATGTTGCCGGGGAGTGTCGTATTGTCTGGTATTGATATGACGGACCCACAAGGCGATAAACGCCTGGTAGCAATTCTACAAGAGATGGGTGCGGACATTGTTATTGATGCTGAGCAGCAGCGCTTAATTATTCATGGTGGTCATCCATTGCGCGGGCGTGATATTGATGCCAATGATATTCCTGATCTGCTACCCACTTTAGCGGTAATTGCTACGCAAGCATCAGGTAAGACCCGTATTGCGAATGTTGGTCATGCCAGGATTAAAGAGACAGATCGCATCCATTCGATGGCGGAAGGGTTGGCGCATATGGGGGCGAAAGTGGCGCAGGGTAAGGATTATCTCATGATTCACCAGAGTGAACTGCACGGCGCACTAAAATTGAATGGTTATGGTGATCATCGTACAGTGATGGCGTTAGCGTTAGCAGGGATGTTAGCAACTGGAGAGAGCGTGATTGAAGGTGCTGAGGCGATAAATAAAACTTTCCCACAGTTTGTTGAAATGATGCGTTCATTGGGTGCAGATATGGAGATGAAAAAATGATGCCAGACGATACGACACTAGTGTTAATGGGGTTTAAAGGCGTTGGTAAGACAACCGTGGCAAAGCAGCTTGCTGCAAAACTACAACGACCATTTATTGATATCGATAAAGAGATTGAAGCGCAATATGTGAAACGATTTGATAAGGCTCTCTCTTACCGACAAATTATGGTAAAACATGGTGCTGAGGGTTTTCATACATTAGAGCATGAAGCACTGCGCCAAGTCATTTTGCAGAGAAATAGTGTTCTGGCACTAGGTGGTAGGACGCCGTTGGCAGCGGATAATCAGCAACTATTGAGTAGCGCAGACAATCACTGTCTACTGATCTATCTACAAGCACCAGCCGCGGAAATTTTTACTCGCATTATGGCAAATGGTCGACCCGCATTTTTTCCAGCGCATGAAGAGCCGCAACAGACGTTTGATCGTTTATGGCAAGAACGTACGCCTGTATATGAGCGATTAGCAGATATCACTATTGATAATAGTGGTTCAGTGAATGCGAGCGTGGAAAAAATTCTACAACAACTTTCTCAACGTGGAGGGCAATAGTGAAACAGATACTTTTATTAAATGGGCCAAATCTTAATATGCTTGGTCAACGTGATCGTCACCATTATGGTACGTTAACGCTACAAGCCATTGAGGCGTTAACCGCAGAAGCGGCGAAAGCGCATGACATGATATTATTGGCCTATCAATCGAACCATGAAGGCGCACTGATTGATAAAATTCAGCAGCAGTCAGTTAATTGTATCGGCATTATTATTAATCCCGGTGCATTGACGCATTATAGTTATGCGCTGCATGATGCACTGCTTGATAGTGGGCTGCCAGTTATTGAAGTTCATCTATCTAAAATTGCTGAGCGTGAACCGTGGCGCCAACATTCAGTCATAGAGCCAGCTTGTATTACTCAAATTAGTGGTCAGAAAGAGCAGGGTTACCGTTTGGCAGTGACTAAATTGATTGAGTACTTAAGCGAGGAGAGAAAATGATGCAACTAAACAGTCAAACTACGCTTAATATGGTTATCGGTTATCCACTTAGCCATACACAGAGCCCACTTCTGCATGGCCATATTTATCAGCAGCTCAATTTGAATGCCGTACTACTGGCATTTTCGTATGAGACAGTTGAGCCCTTAGTGCAGACAATAAAAACCTTAGCAGTAGGATTAACCGCAGTAACATTGCCATTTAAAGCGCAAATATTTCCCTATCTTGATGACTGCAGTGAAGCGGGTCAAGCGATGGAAGCGGTGAATACGGTGATTAATCGTGATGGCAAGTTGCATGGCTATAATACCGATGTCGATGGTATTGCTTATGCTTTACGTACAGTTGAATTAGAAAATAAGCGTGTATTAATTATCGGCGCTGGCGGTGCTGCGCGTGCGGCAGGCTATTTAATGCAGCAACAGCGAGCAAAGACTTTTTGGTTGAACCGTACCCGTGAGCGTGCAGAACAGTTGGCCGCAATGTTTTCTGGTGAAGTGGTTGACGCTAACCAGATCGGGCAGCTGCCAATCGATGTCATCATTAATACGACTTCATTGGGTATGTCACCGAACATTGAGCAGACACCTCTGAGTGATTACCCATTTAATTCTCAGCAAGTGGTTTTTGACATGGTTTACAATCCAGTTGCAACACGCTTACTTTTGTCAGCACAAAAAAGTGGTGCTCAAACAATTTCCGGTGTTGAGATGTTTATTGGTCAGGGTATTCGTCAAATAGAGCTATGGCGTGATATCACTATTAAAGATGAGCAGTTAATTAGTGAAGTAAGAGAACTATTATTAGTACAGCAGAAAAATCCTTAGGAGAAGTTATCATGAGTTATCGAGTTATTAAAAAGTTACCAACATCAGAGCAGTTAATTAAAAAATTACCGTTATCTGATAGTAGTCGACGTCAGATTGAGCAGGATCAACACGAGGTACGGGAAATTCTTGCTGGCAATGACCAGCGCTTGTTAATGGTTGTTGGCCCCTGTTCAGCTTGGCCACAGCCGGCGGTGTTGGAGTATGCAAAACGGTTGGCAGCAATGAATGATCAGGTCAAGCATGCGTTGAAGATAATCATGCGTGTTTATATTCAAAAACCGCGTACAACACGCGGTTGGACCGGGCCCGTCAACCAACCTGATCCTTTTGCCGGTCCTGATATTGAAGCCGGTGCGATCTATTCGCGTCAGATGATGCTTAAGGTGATTGATATGGGATTGGCAATTGCTGATGAAGCGCTATTTACCCATAATGCTAAAGGGTTTATTGAGCTGCTATCCTGGGTTGCAGTGGGTGCGCGTAGTGCTGAAGATCAGGAGCACCGTATTTTTGCTTCGGCAATTGATTGCCCAGTGGGAATAAAAAATCCTACGCATGGTAAACTTGCCATTGGCGTGAATGGCATTGTTGCGGCACAATATCCACATACTGCCGTATTTGATGGCCAAGAGGTAGAGACTTCAGGCAATCCCCATGCACATTTAGTTTTACGTGGTGGTAATGGTCAGCCTAATTATGATAATCAATCACTATTAGAGGTAAAACAGCATATGGAGCAACATAAAATTAGCAATGCGGCAGTGATGATTGATGTGAGTCATGATAACTGTCTAGTTGCTGGAAAAAAAGATTATCAGCGTCAACCACAAATTATTATGGAAGTGCTAGATAATATTTCTCACCATCCACCATTGCAGAAGTTGGTGAAAGGCTTCATGGTAGAGAGTTTTCTTAAACCGGGCAATCAGAAAATTTCTCCACAACAGCCTGATGCGGTTGATCTTGAAGGATTATCCATTACTGACCCCTGTTTAGGTTGGCAGGAAACTGAAAAAATGCTACTAGCGTTAGCTCAGCGGGTATCACAATGAGACAAGTAAAGGTAAATATTCCCCAAGAGGCGGCGCGTAGCTATCCGATTTTGATTGCAGGTGGGCTATTAAAAGCGCCACAGCACTGGCTGCCAACGACAGTGACACATTGTGTGGTGATTAGCGATGCAACAGTTAACGGTTACTATGGTGAAATGTTGACTCAAACATTGCAGCAACAAGGTATTAAACCACTACAGTTAACTTTTCCAGCCGGTGAGCAGTCAAAAAGCTACACAGTTAAACAGCAGCTTGAAGCGCAGATGTTTGCACATGGCTGTGATCGCGATACCGTCATCTTGGCATTGGGCGGGGGCGTTACCGGTGATTTAGCTGGATTTGTTGCAGCTACTTACATGCGCGGTGTTGCTTATATTCAGTTGCCGACATCACTGTTGGCAATGGTTGATAGTAGTGTTGGTGGTAAAGTCGGTATTGATAATGATTATGGTAAAAATCTCATCGGTGCATTTTTGCAGCCTCAGGCAGTTGTGAGTGATATCCACTGTTTGCGCACATTGCCACAGGCACATCGTATCACCGGATTGGTTGAAGCAGTAAAGATGTTTCTCTCTAATGACAAAGAGAGTTTTGCATTGGTGCAACAGCAGGATAAAGACACACTGCTAAATGATGAAACACTCCTAACAGACATTATTGCTCGTGCAGTTTCCATTAAAGCGGGTATTGTTGAGCGCGATCAAAAAGAGCGTAATAGTGAGCGTGCCGTTTGTAATTTTGGTCATACCATTGCCCACGCTATCGAGCGGCTCAGTGATTATCAATTACTACATGGCAATGCCGTAGCGCTGGGGATACTTGTTGAAATTCGTATTGCCCAATTGCTCGGAGTGTTAGCTGAAGAGGTCTGTTTAGTCATTGAAGCGTTTTTATCTCGTCTTGGGTTCGCTGGTAGTCAACTTGCTCCATTTTCTATTGAGGAGGTAATTGCCGCAACTCGGCTTGATAAAAAAGCGAAAGCAGGTAAAGTGTATTATGTATTACTCCAGCAGATCGGGAAGATGTTAACAGAGCAGGGAAAATTTACCCATCTAGTTGATGATGAGGTTGTAACAGAGGCATTTTTAAAAGTTAGTCGGGGAGAGTTTGATGGCAGGTAGTTGTTTTGGGAAACTTTTTACCCTTACCACATGTGGTGAATCGCATGGCGGTGCGGTGGCAGTAATTGTTGATGGTTGTCCGGCTGGATTGGAGATTTCTGTTGAAGAGATTCAGCATGAGCTTGATCGACGCCGACCGGGTCAGAGTGAAATTACCACACCGCGTCAGGAGAAGGATCAGATTCATGTTTTGTCAGGACTGTTTGAAGGGCGCACAATGGGCACACCGATTCTGTTGTTAGCGTATAATCAGGATATGCGGCCACAGGATTATGATGAGTTGAAAAAACTTTATCGTCCCTCTCATGCAGATTTTACCTACATGAAAAAATATG
>JANQHY010000201.1 GCA_028282395.1 Gammaproteobacteria bacterium | reverse complement strand
CTGCACTAATGAGATCGAAGCTCGACCACTCTCAATAACAATCGCCACTGCCTGATCATATAGTGGATCAGTTTCACCACTATCGCCACCATCTGTTGCCCCAGCACTCTCTTCATCGCTAGTAATTTCATCAAGATAATCAGGCTGACCATAACTTTTCACTGCTGTAGCAACACGATCAATCTCATCATCAGAAACATAAGGACCATGAACACGCACAGGAAAGCTCGATCCCGGCGGCATAAATAGCATATCACCATAACCCAATAGCTGCTGCGCCCCCTGCTGATCAAGAATAGTGCGTGAATCAATACGCGAAGAGACACGAAAAGCGATACGACACGGCACATTCGCTTTAATCAGCCCGGTGATTACATCAACGGAGGGGCGCTGTGTTGCCAAAATCATATGGATTCCAGCTGCACGCGCTTTTTGTGCGATACGCGCAATTAACTCTTCAACTTTTTTACCAACAACCATCATCATATCAGCCAACTCATCAATGACAATGACAATATTCGCCAACGGCTCCAATGCTAATGCTTCATCTTCTGACTCTACCATTGGATCAAGAATGGGTTTACCCGCGCGCTCTGCCTGCGCTAGTTTACTATTTAATCCGGCAAGGTTTCTCACGCCCAATGCTGCCATTAAACGATAACGCCGCTCCATCTCTTGAATCGCCCAGCGTAAAGCATTACCGGCTTTCTTCATATCGGTAACAACCGGTGTCAGCAGATGGGGAATATCTTTATAAACCGAGAGCTCCAACATTTTTGGATCAATTAAAATCAAACGTAACTCTTTTGGCGTTAATTTATACAGCAGACTTAATAGCATCACATTCAATGCCACTGATTTACCTGAACCTGTTGTTCCAGCGACCAACAAATGTGGCATTTTACTAAGGTCACCAATCATTGGCTGACCAGAAATCGTTTTACCTAACACTAATGTTAATGGCGCACGGCTCTGCTGAAAGCTATCAGAAGCAATAAGTTCATGCAGACTGACTGATTCACGATGCGCATTCGGCACTTCGATACCAATTACTGATTTACCTGCGATAATCTCCACAACACGCACACTCGGCATTGACATTGACCGTGCCAGATCTTTATCGAGATTGGAAACTTTGCTGACCTTCACGCCTGGTGCTAATGTCACCTCAAAACGGGTGACAACTGGGCCAGGTTGAATACCAGCAATTTCTGCCTCGACACCAAAATGGGCCAAATGCTCGATTAAAATCTGTGACATCTGAATCAGTTGATCATGAGATAGCGCACTGCCTTGATCATTATGAGGCTGCTCAAGTAGATCAAGCGGAGGCAACTGATCACTCTGCTGCACCGCTTTTTTTGCTGGTCGCACCACCGGTTTTTCGCGCGCTTTAACAACCGCTGTTTTAGGTTTAAGCGCCGCTGGCGGTGGTTCGACGGCACTGATAGTTGGCCGCACCATCCGTTCCGGCCGTAGCGGTGATGGTATCGCTGCAGCGGCCTGAGCTGGTGCAGAAGCCTGCTGACTCTGTGCAGCAACTAACGCCGCGGCCTGGCGTTTCTGTTGTCGCCAGTTTTTAATCGCATCAAAAAATCGTTTAGCGATCCGACCACAAAAAAGACTCGCCGTTGTCGCCACGGCAGCAACAGCGCGTGATAGGCGCCACCATGACCACTCAAAAAAGAGATTAAAGCCAATCAGCAATCCAGCGACTAACAATAACGCACTGCCTGGCGTACTTAAACGACTTTGCAGTACATTAGCAATCATTGCGCCAATAATACCACCACCACTGATCGGCAAATGAGATTGATGTAACGGCCAGATAAGGTGGGCTAACGTTGGTGCTGTTATCACTAGCAGCAACAGGCCTGCCACTTTACTCACAATACTCCAACTACCGCGTTGCACTTCAGGTCTGAAATGCAAAAATAGTAACCAGCCAACAAATAACAGTGGTAAAAAATAGGCGGGATAACCAAACAGATAGAGTAGAAAATCAGAAATCCAAGCGCCGGCACGCCCCCCAGCATTTAGCACTACACCACTTCCGGTTGTTGACCAGCCCGGGTCACCGCGATGCCAACTCACTAGCGCAATCAATAAGTAGATGGCGCATGCAGCCCCTAAAATTAGCAACCCTTCTATCAGATGTCGTCTACTGGCAGGTGGCTTTGCCACCGTCACACTGGGCCGTCCCGTGACAGCGCGTTGACGACTATTTTTCTGCTTACTCTTCTTCATTAAGCTCCACCGTACTTTGATCTCATTCCATTAATAAGATACTATACCGCAACAATATACCATAGAAATAAGGAGCAAAAAATCGTGTATCACAAACTCATCATTCTTGGTTCTGGCCCCGCTGGTTATACGGCTGCTCTGTATGCTGCACGCGCCAACCTGAATCCAACATTAATCACCGGTTTGGAGCAAGGTGGCCAACTCATGACTACTACCGATGTCGATAACTGGCCAGGAGATGTTGAGGGGTTACAAGGTCCGGCATTAATGCAGCGTATGAAAGAACACGTAGAAAAGTTCGGTACGACTATTATTAATGATCATATCAATAGTGTTGATCTGAAACAGCGCCCATTTGTATTAACCGGTGATGACAACACCTATCATTGCGATGCGTTGATTATTGCTACCGGCGCTAGCGCAAAATATCTTGGCCTGCCCTCCGAAGAGGCATTTAAAGGGCGCGGTGTCTCTGCCTGCGCCACTTGTGATGGTTTCTTCTATCGCAATCGCAAAGTCGCTGTAATTGGCGGTGGCAGTACCGCAGTTGAAGAGGCGCTCTATCTTGCCAATATTGCTTCGCACGTGACGCTGGTTCACCGTCGTGATTCATTACGCGCCGAAAAAATTCTCCAAGACAAACTATTCAAGCGTGAACAGGAGGGTAAAGTCACTATTGCCTGGGATCATGTCCTCGATGAGGTACTCGGTGATGACAGCGGTGTCACTGGCATGAATATCAAACATGTAAAAAGTGATGCTATCAGCAAAATTGATGTTGAAGGGGTATTTATTGCCATTGGCCACTCTCCCAATACCGCGCCTTTCCAAGATCAGCTAGAGATGGTTAACGGTTATATTGTTATTGAGAGCGGTTTAAAAGGCAATGCCACTGCCAGCAGCGTTCCCGGTGTTTTTGCTGCCGGTGATGTTACCGATCAAATTTACCGTCAAGCAATTACTTCAGCCGGTATGGGATGCATGGCGGCACTCGACGCTGAAAAGTATCTTGACGCACTGGAGGATTAATCACTTATTCCCTCTCTCGCAAGCGAGAGAGGGAATATAGATTTCTATTCCATCCCGTGGCAAATATACCCACCATCGACATTAATAATTGAACCTGTCATATAACTGCCAGCGTCTGAAGCAAGTAGCAGTAATGGGCCACTCAACTCATGATATTCACCGACACGTTTCAACGGCACCGCCTTGACCATTCTTCTACCGCCAGCAGTTTTCAAAAAGTCGCCACTCATAGCGGTTTCAAACCAACCTGGCTCAAGCGCATTCACACGAATAGCATATTTAGCTAATGTCATTGCCATCTGCCGCGTCATATGACTGATTGCAGCCTTAGTCGCCATATAAGAAGTGGCTATCCGTACTGACGTACAAAACGCTGCAACACTGGAAATATTGATAATACTGCCGCGCACTTGGTGTGCAATCATCTGCTTGGCGATTCCATCTGCTACCTGCCAATTACCATTAAGATTCGTATTCACTACCTGCTGCCACGATTCAATTGACTCTTCGGGAAAAGCAGTCGGCACAGATGTTCCTGCTGCAT
Organism: Gammaproteobacteria bacterium; assembly: GCA_028282395.1. The sequence goes on along the minus strand of JANQHY010000201.1, from coordinate 1,937 downwards.
TAACAAGTATATCAATAGAGTGACCATCATCGTCTAACTGTTGGAGAAACTGCTTCACTTGCTGGGATTCGCCAACATCCACCACATAATAACGCGCTTTACTGCCAACAGATGCCTCAATGGCTTGACAGTTATCTTGTAGACATTTCTCACGCCGTGCCGCCAAAATCACTTCGGCACCTGCCTGTGCCAGGGTCTGCGCAAAATGAAACCCAAGTCCTGAAGAAGCGCCAACAATCAAAGCACGTTTACCGGTTAAATCAAATAACTGCTGCATTTTTAAACTCCCATAAATTTTTAGTGGATTGATAATCGTAATGAATAGAGCGCTTAGAAAACATTACCATTAATTTGACGTGACAATTCTGCCACAATCCGCTAGCTAATAGCAATAGTTTGTGTTACCTTTGCTTCTGCTTTAGGCTCCCTTCGTCTAGTGGCCTAGGACATCGCCCTCTCACGGCGAAAACAGGGGTTCGAGTCCCCTAGGGAGTACCAAAAAAATACCTTCTAAGCTGCCTATTCGGCAGTGAACTAACAAAGATGGTCTATCAGACCTGAATTTCTGCTTCTAAGCTGCCTATCCGGCAGTGAACTCTGATGAGGAACTGGCAAAACACGGTGAGATCTTCTAAGCTGCCTATTCGACAGTTAACAAGAATATTGTCAGGCAAGCAGGTACTCGATGCTTCTAAGCTGCCTATCCGGCAGTGAACTCCCCCTCTCTGTGGAACTCGTTCAACAGAGACTTCTAAGCTGCCTATTCGGCAGTGAACTACACTGCGAGTAGCAGAAGATTAATAGGCGTCTTCTAAGCTGCCTATGCGGCAGTGAACTGAAGATTGTCTTCAACTAATAAAACAGGATACTTCTAAGCTGCCTATCCGGCAGTTAACGGATCATTGCCGCCCCCTTAAAACCCACGCTACTTCTAAGCTGCCTATCCGGCAGTGAACGTCAAAAAAGCAGATATCAAAAAAGCTGAAAACTTCTAAGCTGCCTATCCGGCAGTGAACAGCAATATAAAACACAAAAAAATAATTAGAACAAAAAATTAACTGAAAATATCATTTTAACGAATGTTTTTCAGCCTCTTTTTAGCTCGTTGAAAATTCATAAATTTTTTAAATAACAGTTTCTATTGGTTAAAACCAAGGTATGGTAACACTCTTGGATAAACCAAACTGATCAAAATCGCCGGAGACCGGCTGATCACGTAATTCGCCAAACTCGATATAACGCCGATGTTTTTGCCCGCTTGATCCACTAACAAGCTCAACATAGGGATTATTCAAGCCCCTGGAAAACATTTTTGCTTTGTAGCTTCTAACTTCGTCTCCTGATATAGGATTTCGCTTTCTTAAACGCCTCAGTTTAGCTTGACTCATTGTCGTTTGCTTGCGAGAAACCGTTCGAAACTTTGTGCTTTGAGGGACAGGTAGAATTGGGCTTACGTCACAGTATCCTCGCATTCCACCGATCCAATCGCTACTTTGAAGATCATGCAACGCCAATTTATCACCATGTATACGTAATAGATTACCCAATGTAATCTCATATTTTGGAAAGCTGATGCCGATACTTGTCGAAGACAGGTCACACAGCGCCTTGTGAAGTTTAGTGTAGATAGCATTTAACAAAACGTTTAAACGCATTTCCGCATCGGGTTTAATGAGCACATTAATATAATAATTCATCGCTATCTCCTCAACGTATGTCTATATAGGAAACATAGGCAAGCCCTTTTTTGCCAAGATAAAAGGTAGAAACCCCCGCATTTTCTATCAACGCTTTCATTTCACACGCTCTCTTTAAGTCAATGTCTAAATGAATAACTAGCTTACCTGAGGCCTTGGTTAACAAATGCTTTATTTTTCCTTCACCCTTGACAAACTCCTCATTCACGTATGGATTTCCATAAATTAACTTTTTAGAGC
>JANQHY010000159.1 GCA_028282395.1 Gammaproteobacteria bacterium | reverse complement strand
GGTACGTAGTTGCGATAAGGCTCCGGTAAATTCACTCAGCAGTAGCACGCCTGGATTATCAGCAGATTGGCTGAGTAAGTACTCCAGGGCAACTAGGTTAAAGCCGTCACGCTTGCTCGTGACTAGGAGTGCATTGGCACTGCGGTAAAGGGGAATGAGTTCACTATGGTCAAGATTTCTGGTCAGGTAGTGGATTGGTGTCCAGTTGGTGGTAGCATATTTACCGTTAATTTCGCCCACTTTCTTATCGATCTGTTGCTTCAATTGTTGATACTCTGGAATATCGCTGCGCGTAGGTGTAGCAATTTGGCATAATCTGACTTTGCCATGTAGTTGCGGTTGAGTTGCTAATAAACGATTGAAAGCATCGAGTTTAATATCGAGTCCCTTAATATAATCGAGACGGTCGACGCCAAGAAAGGTAAAGCAGTTATCATTAAAAGGTGTCTGTATACGACGCTGACTTTGGCGGATAATTTTCTTGCCATCAACGCTGACAGGAAAGACACCTAGTTCAATAAAACGTTGGTTGTAATGAATATGTAAACCATTATTATCGGTTTCCAATAAGCGGCTGGTACTGGAACAGAAATGGCGTAGGTAGTGGTAGTCCTGAAAACCAACCAGATCAGCTGCGAGAATGCTTTGCAATAGTTGCTTACGCTGGGGCAGCTGCTGGAATATTTCTGATGAAGGAAAGGGAATGTGAAGGAAGAAACCGATTGGACAGCTGGGTAACTTTTTGCGTAACAGAGCCGGCAATAGGCAGAGTTGATAGTCGTGTATCCAGATAGTATCGCCCGGTTTGACAAATTTAATTAATGCACGACAGAAGTATTGGTTGGCCTGCTCATAGGCTTGCCAATAATCGCTGTGATAGTGACAACGCTCTACCTCGTAATGGAATAATGGCCATAGAACACGATTGCAGTAACCATTGTAGTAATTATTGTAGATCTCTGCAGGAATATCGATATTTTTAAAATGGATCGGATTTTTTTTATCGGATCTGTTGAGTTGACGGTCGCTACCCTGATGGTCAGGCAAGTAACCGAACCAATAGAGGTTATCTTGGCGAATATCGGCAATTGCTGAGACAACGCCACCGCTACTACGTTCAAAGCGCTGTTGCTTAGTATTCCAGGTTAGCGGTAATCGATTGCTGACAATGATGTGACGATGTGACATAATAGCCTCATATATTTTTTCTATCACTATTGGAGTAGTATACAGAAAAATGAAGCGGCGTCATACTTATGAAATGGGAATCATTGGCAATTGCGCCTACCTTGCTTATGTAGAAAAGAATAGTAATATTTGTTGGATGTGCTGGCCGCGATTCGATAGCAGTTTTATTTTTGGTGGGTTGCTTGATTATGATAAAGGTGGTGAATTTGCTGTCATTCCAGCCACACCGATTCTCTCATCAACGCAATACTATTTAGAAAATACCAATATTCTTTGTACAGAGATTATCGCAGAAGATGGTAAGTATCGTGTCATCGATTTTGCTCCGCGCTATCAGACAGATTGTGGTTATCATAAGCCGCTTAAATTAGTGCGAAAAATTGAGCGTATCGAGGGCAATCCACGCATTAAGGTGCTTTGTCTGCCAAAAGATAATTATGGTCGTCTAAATGCTAACGCCCATCGTAATGATGGTGCGATCTGTTTTACCGGCCCACAAGAGAAACTCTATTTGCGCAGTAATATTGCGATTGACTATATTCTAGAGTCACAATCATTTCGCCTACTCGAAGATAGTTATGTCACGCTGAGTTGGGGCCAGCTTGATCATGAAGATATTACTGATTCCTATCAGCGGACTCGCGACTATTGGTGGCACTGGGTAGCAACTTGCGCACTGCCTTCAGTTTATCAGGAGCAGGTGATTCGCTCCTGTCTGGCACTCAAACTGCATCAGTATGAGAGTACCGGCGCCATGATAGCTGCTGGCTCTACTAGTTTGCCGGAGTCGTTAGGTAGCAGTAGAAATTGGGATTATCGTTACTTCTGGGTGCGTGATAGTTACTACACTTTAGAGGTGTTTCGTCGGATCGGTCACTTTGAAGAGTTATCGCAGTATGCCGGTTTTATTCGTAATCTGATTGATGAGGATATTACCAAAATTCAACCGCTCTATAGTATTACCGGTTTACGTGAATTAACTGAACTGACATTGCCACTGGCGGGCTATCTTAATGAGGCACCAGTGCGTATCGGTAATGCAGCTTATACGCAGCGTCAATATGATGTATTTGGTCAAATTATTTTGAGTCTATCACCGCTTTACCTCGACAGACGGATCAGTCCGCCCCAACGTTTGCAGGATTTACATTTAATTGAACATTTATTAACTGGGATTGATCAGTATTTAGGTAAGCCGGATGCAGGTATCTGGGAATTGCGCGGTTCTGAGGATGCCCATCTTTATACAGCACTGTTTCACTGGGCTGGTTCAACCAAAGCGCTAGAGATTGGTCTCTTTTTCGATCATCAGCCATTGGTGATTAAGGCTAAAGCATTGGTGAAGCGTGCTGCGAAAGCGGTTGAGGCGTGTTATGCAAAATCCATTGGCTGCTATGGTGTCAGTAAACATCGCAAAGATATGGATGCCACCGCACTACAGTTGATTAATATGGGCTATCTAGTCGATGATAAAATCTCGCAGGAGCAGATTAAGCAGGATGAAGCAGTAATAGACCCTAGTGGATGTGGTTTACTAATGCGTTACGGCTATCAGGATGATTTCGGTATGCCCGAGGTGGCATTTCTGATCTGTAGTTTCTGGTATGTATCGGCCTTGATAAAGGTAGGACAGCTGGATAAAGCCTGTGTCATTTTTGAGGAGCTATTAAATTGCGGTAACCATTTAGGACTATTAAGTGAAGATGTCAGTTTTGATGATCGTAGTCAGTGGGGTAACTTTGTCCAAACCTATTCGCATGTTGGTTTAGTATTGGCCGCTTTTGATATTGATCTGGCTAAAAGTTGTCAGCGCCCACACGATTGATGGCAATTATTTGTACTATTTTTTGATCGTTGCTTCTTAATTCTCATCCTGTTGTTGCCGTGTTGCCAATGTATTTAAAATAGTAATCAATTTTTTCTGTTGTGCTGCACTGACCTGGTCAAAAAATTTATAATCTGTTGCTTCAACGAGAGGAATCAGTTTTGCCATTAATCTTTTTCCTTTTGCAGTGAGTTTAACGGTTTTAGCGCGGGTATCACTTTGATGTTCATGGCGCTCGATTAAGTTCATTGTTGCCAACTTTTTTAGCGCTTTTGACACCGTCATTTTATCAAGCTTTGATAACATGACGATATCAATCTGTGTTGCCATCTCTCCCTGTTCCTGAAACCACATTGTGTTCGCCATAATAACAAATTGGCTGTGGGAGATATCGTAAGGTGCTAACGCCTGTTTAATCAGGCGTTGCCAGAGAATAGTGGTCTGCCATAATAGTAGCCCTGGGCTCTCTTCAGGAGCAGAGAAAGAGAAGAGTGATGGGTCTGGCATGATAGTTAACTTTTAGCTAATTCTACCAGTGCATCGGTTTGTACTGGTAATTTTTTTGCCACTTGCTCGCCAATTTTTTGCCACCATCTATCGGCCATCTCGCCAGTCATAGTGACTTCACTGGTTAGTTTTAATCCCTCTGGACACTCAACCATCTCATGATGGCCATAAAGTTTAGCGCCAGGAAACTGTGTGCAATCAGTAAATTGATACAGGTCATCTACTTCGACAATTTCAATATCGACTTCCGGGCCATTTTTAGGTTTTAGCGTGAAGTGGCTGCCAACAGCAAAGGGGCCATGAAGTTTGCAAGAATCAATGCCAGGATTCCAGCGTGGCCATTGATCAATATCTGTCCAGAGTTGCCAGATCTGCTCTCTGCTTACTCCCGAATAAATTTTACTAAATGTCTCTTTTTTCATGCCATTACCTCACATAATATCATTGTAAAATAAAATATTATATGCAAGTTTACAATATTCATATTTGCCTGTCAAGCCTATTGCTTTCATCATCGAAATAGGATAAATTTTTTATAACTCCTTTTTATTAACAGCACGGGTGAACCTTTATGGCAACACAAGAGAAAAAAGTCGCGTTGGTTACCGGCGCCAGTGGCGGTATAGGTCGTGGTATTGCGCAGTATCTTATGATGGCCGATTATCGCGTCATTATACTTGCACGCAATGGTGAACAGCTTCAGAAAACTTGCACTGAAGTGACAGCAAAAGGGTATGAAATTGATGCGATACCTTTAGTTATGGATATTACCGATGGCAAACAGCTTGATGAAATTTTGCTGCCAGCGCTTGAACAGCAGGGACGTATTGACCTACTGGTAAATAATGCTGGCTATTGTAAGCGTGGCACATCAGAGTTGGCGCGTGCAGAGCTGCTTAAAATGCTTGAGGTAAATTTGGTTGCTGCATTTGATATTATTCAATTAGTGGTGCCGCTAATGCGGCGCCAACGTAGTGGTCGTATTATTAATATTGCTTCGCAGTCCGGTGTCAGTGTTAGACGTTATTCCGGCGGCTATGGCGCATCGAAATTTGCCCTGATGGGGTTGAATGAAGCGCTCTACAAAGAGTTGACGCCGGATGGGATTGCAGTGACAGCGATCTGTCCAGGGTATGTGGAAACACCGATGACTGAAGATGTTAAAACTGTTGCCGTTGAGGATATGATGCCAGTTGCTGATATTGTTAAAACGGTTGATTACTTACTCCATCTATCGCCGAATGCGATGGTTAAATCGTTAGTGATCAATAGTCGTGGTCAATTATTAAATTGGATTGATACTTAAGTGTGAGCGACTATTTTTTATATCTACACGGACTCAACAGTTCGCCTAACTCGATTAAAGCTAATAAATTAAAAGAGTGGCTGACTGTTACCTATCCTGGTTCGCATTTTACTTGTCCACAGCTGCCTATTGATCCACATCAGGCGATAACTGTTGCAAAGCAATTATTGGCAGAATCGCATAATCGAGTCACGTGTAAATTTATCATCGGTTCTTCATTAGGTGGATATTATGCGCGCTATTTAATTGAGACTGATCCAACACTCACAGCGGCAATTTTAATTAATCCGGTTGCAGAGGTGATTGGGTTGTTAAAACATACACCAACGGCACAATATCACCCTTACTTAAAACAGTCCTACAATATTGATGCGAAATTACGAGAAGCTATCTTGGATTATAATATTATTCACTGCCAACAAACGAAAAAATACCTCTTGCTTCTTCAGCAGGATGATGAGGTGATTAATGCTGTTGAAACGATATCAGCATTCCCCGGTGTGAAGACTTTCTTAGCAAATGGTCAGGGCCATTTATTCGATAAGATTGAAATAGCCTTCCCGAAAATTCAACTTTTCATTGCTAACAGTAGGTGATTACTACAGGAAGACAGGGGTAGGGTGCAGGGTGACATAGCGGGTTGTTGCAGAGCGATGTACTGGTTGCTAGACAGAGGAGTATTTTTCTTCTCTTCTCGCTAAATTATCTGAGAAATGGCAATGTATCCAATAGCTATTCTCAAATTGGTTAAGTATATGTTTTTATTTGTATTGTAAAGTTGATAACTGTGCGCAGATAGTATGGTTGTGCTTGACATCACTGGCATAATTCGATT
>JANQHY010000110.1 GCA_028282395.1 Gammaproteobacteria bacterium | reverse complement strand
GGAAAAAATTAAAAAAGAGTATGGCTTGACTAATGAAGAGATTTCACTATTAGTCGAACTCGAAAAAGAGCAGCGCCAACGCTCTGAGATGGTTGAGTTAGTAAGAGAGATCCATAGAAAATTTCCAAAGGCTGAAACAAGATATCAATTAATTGAAGATATCAATCAACACCGTCGCGGTAAACCGGAATACTTTAAGGAAAAATATCCTGATTTGAGTAATGAGGACTTCGCGAAATTAATACTAGTGATAACAGATGAACCTAAGGGCAAGGAGAGGCTGCACCAGGCATTTAGCGATATCGATGTCCAGCAGCAGTTAGCAGATGGCAATAGTGACGTATATGATAAGTTGTTGCCAATGGATCGCCTAGGCCAGGAAGAGGCCGACCGTATCGCTAGAGAGGAACTTGCAGCAGAGCAGCGTAAGCTTGAGCAGGAGAGAGTGCAGAAAGAGGCAGCAGAGAAGGCCGCTAAAGAAGAGGCAGAACGGATTGAGCAGGAGACACAGCAGCGCCTTGAACAAGCAAGAATAAAGTTAGAGACTGAAGGTGATAACAGTGACAAGGATAGCTATATTGTTAAGCGTTATGATGGTGAATCACTCGATTTTGAAACCCTTTATCAAGCTGCACATAATTCAGATATTTTCAAGAAGAATGGTGTTGATGAGCGCTGTTATCTGATAGGAGTGAGCGGCAAGGATTATGTAATATTTGAAATAGATGCAGAAAATGAGCGCTATAGAGTTCGTTCTCAAGGAAAGACTACAGAGGCTGAAGATAACTTAAATTTGCACCTGACCTATGAATCATCATTGATCGAAGATAAGGATTGTGATGAGCTTTTTCCGGTTGAAGATGATTTTGATGAGTTTCTTAATAATAAATTTAGTCGATATGCGGATAATAATCCTGCTTGGGACTCTTATGATAAAGAAGAGATGGTTGCAGAAATAGAAGAGATAATGGACGACGAAGATGATTTATATATGGGAAGCGACGAATATTATGATAAACATCTGCAGGAAACGCCTGGTGGTACTCGGAATATCCAAGAAAAACCAGAGCTGAATGAGTGGGCCGATTATGGCGGTCAGGCAAAGGAGTGGAATTCACAATATGTTGCAGAGATCATGCAGAATGTTATTCGATTGGCGGGACGAGAAAAAGACGGTAAAATTAATGGCGCGAAATTCTTACACCGAATGGTTAATATTGAGAGGGATATCGGTGGCTATCTACTCAATGCTGAATTGAATGCAGATGAGATTAAAGCTACTGCTATGCTATTAAGACGACTCATTTCCATCTCAAATAGCTTCATCACCGCTTGGGAAAACAACAAACTGATTGGTGCGGCAAAGGATTATGCGCAGTGCCTTGATAAACTTTTTGCGCTGTATGAGGCTGGAGACTATGAGTCTTTTAGACGAATGACAGAGATGCTTATCGACGGTTTAGAGCAAGATGTCATGGTGTCTAGTCTCTATTCAGAACAGGATGATAATGATGCTCAAGTGGAGAAAACATGTCGAGAGAATCTCAAATCAATCAATAACTATTTTGAACTTAGAGATAAAAGCAGAAAAGGTAAAGGGATAGATGAGCGTCCGGGGGTATTCAAGAGAAAGTTATCTGGGGTTGTTGCTGGTAAGCGTTTAAAAGAGTCGGAGGAAGAGAGGCAGAAAAGATTAAGTGAAAAAGAGCGGAAAGAGTTTGAGTTCAATAAAGCAGTTCAGAAGCTATCTGATAAGTTTGGATTAAAAAGTAGTGATGACTTAATAGAGGTCGCACGCGGGATTACTGATAGTTTTGCTGCCGAGGGCGCAATTGATAATCAGATTAACTATAATGGAAAGTCATTCTTATTGAATGATGAAGAGATTTCCATTTTGATGGAGGTTGATCAACGTGCTAAAGATTCCCCTAATATATTAGATGAAGTGGTTATGTCCTACCTTGCTGAAATGCGCTGGGGCGGTAATGTCGCAGAGGCAAAAAACGCTTTAATAGAGATTGCCAAGCTTGCTAAGGATAGAAATAGGCGAGTAGTACTATCAGAGAAAACAAGAGAGGGGATTTTAGATTGGATGGTAGCCGAAATAAAACACAAAGGAGCTGAGAATATAGCAACGAAAGAAGGGTTCCCTCAGGAGCTCTACTACTTATTATCTAATCATGAGAAAATTACCTATTTATCTCATCTGTTCGCCAACTTGCCGATGCAGCAAGGGAAAGATGGTGTGCTAGAGTGTCCAAAGATATTTGATGTATTCTATAAGGTTTTACCTAAGACTGAGCGTAATCGTGTTTTTCAGGCGTTGATTGGGCAGAGAAGCAAGATGCAAGCGCTAATAAGGGATAGAATTCATCATTTTAAAGGTTTCAGCTCGAGCAAAGGTATCATAAAATCTATGGGACGCCAGCTTGACGCAATTAAAGAGCTACAAGATCGACCAAATAGTAATGAATATAAAAATCAAGTCAGGGCGCTGATCGAAGTATTTATTCAAACTATTGATGAAGATCCGAAAAGGATTGGCAGAATATTAAAAGCTTTTGATCATGATGGCAGGCTTGATACTTTTCTCGATCATGTTGATAACATTGTGCTAGCTATGTGTGAAGATGAAATTTTTGCTAAAGTTAAACCTGGCTTAGTAAGAGAATTCCTGTTGCAATTAGCCTTTCATTCTAACGCTGAGAATAATGTAAGTGCTCGTCTTGGTAATGCCGTTAAATCATTGTATGAGTTTGGTCTATTGGCGGAAGTGATGGCGACTGGTAAGGATCCTGAAAAGAATATTAAAGACTTATTGATTTTATATAATGCACTACCTGAAGATAAACGCGTACCCTTTATCCGTTCGTTAGAGTTTGCTGCAGAACAGGATAATAAGCATAAATCAGTATTAGAAAAATTCCTCCAGCGCGTTAAAAAAACTGACGAGAAGGAGTTTACACGTCTGGCTAATGAAAGAGATCAGGATGAGTTGTTAAAGAGAGAGGATGTTCCTGATCTAAAAAGAAAAATGACAATCTCTATGGCGAGTAAAAATATGTTGCAGGATCAAGTTGAGAGTTTACAAAATTCGGCTAATCCTGATCCTTATGAAATAGTCGAGCTAATCAATGCTATTCTTGACCCGTCGAGTCAGGCTAAACTTTCTGTAAAGGAAAAATATCAGATGGTGCAGAATTTATTTATCCGTTACCATCTTTTATCTGATAGTAACGAAAAAGAGAAAGCGCTTGGTGAGTTAAATATCGTCGATATGATGGAATTTTTAACAGATAAGAGTAATCAGAAATGGATAAGTGATAAGCAGAAAGAGTTTATGTTAGAGCAGTGGATGAAAGGCGGTGGTAAAATTATTCCAGCACTGCTAAAGCATCAAGCATTGAGGGGGAAAGGTAAGGAGGGAAATAGTGAGGAGATTATTAAATTAATTCGCGCTAGTCAAAATACAGGTGATTTCTCTACAAGAGATGACGTCGTTAAACAGTTATTAACTGAGTTGCCATTAGATTTGGCCTTGGTTGTAGCACAACATCTAGATGAGCCCTATCTTTTGTCCGTAATGGAGCGCCTTATTCAGGAGCCTGGTGGTGATGAAGGTCGATGCATCGAACTTTTGAAGCAGATATATAAAGATGCTTCAGTTAAAAAGATAGCACTTGTTATTAATGAACTATTGAATCCCGGAGTGATGGTAGATGTTGCCAAATCACAGAAGATGGCAATTTTAAAGGAGATATTCACTAACTTGAGTGAAAAGAAACAGGTTGAACTTTTTGAGTACCTTGTCATGAATAAGGATGGTGATCTACATAATATGAACAGTAGTTATGAGTGGGTGGCAGTCTGGCGTGATGCTTATCCCTATTCGGGCTCTTTCAGAGATCAGCTGGACAAACATCACACTGCATTAAAAGAGGAGCAGGTTGAGTGGAAGCCAGTGCAGAAACTTGATGATAAAGATGATTTGTCAGTAATGAAAAGTAATGTTTATGATGATAATGATGAGTTCCACATGGCACTTGATAATAATGATTATCATGACATTCTTGCAGATGATGATGAAAATGAAGATATGTATGATGATGTTGTTAATGTTACTGCAGGAGGGTTCTTTGACGATGCCAACAAACAGAAAGGGATTGATACACAGTTACAGAATAAATCATTGTCGCAGTTATGTGAGAAGATGGTGATAGAAAAAAATGATAAAAGCACTATGAATTTATTAACGGAGATATTTAAAGAGCGTCTTATGGGGAAAGACGAGTTATTCTCTTCAGGTAAATGGGTATGGGATTCTGCTTTTGATAAATTATCGTTATTAGAAGTAGTCAATCTTCTAAAATTATCAGATCAGATTATTAAAAATGGTTATAATGATCCCAATGATCCAGATACTACCCATGCCAGAAAAGCCAATGAATATGTTGATGAAGAGCTCTCTGCATTACTAGGGAAGAAATTTATTGAGGCATTAGCTCGAGAGGATTTTAATCATTATGATCCGATAGATATGGAGAGTATTAATGCGATGTTGAAGAGTAAAAATGTTTTCAGTAAACAGAACTGTGATGCTTACAATGCACGGATGAACCCCGAAGTGTTGCAGCAGGCGGAAAGAAACATTAGTGGTAGCCAGAGTAGAAATTTGCAGAAATGTGGCATAGAGGCGCAACGTGCTGCAGAAGCTTGGCAGAAGTCAATGGCTGATGGCCATCGCGATGATCAGAATATGCAGGCACTTATGATCGATATGTAAAAGTATCACTGCTGTGCCGCGTAAGAATTGACAGGGCCATTGATAAATTGCAAGTCTTCTGTCTTTTCAATTTTTCCTCATCACGGCACTAGCTATCTTAGTAAATAACAAGAAGCACACAGATAAAATACATTGTTGAATAGAAGTTATCCAACAATGTAAGTAGTTAAAGGTCTTATTCTTCTAAACCTTGGCAAACAAATTCCCAATTGACTAAGTTCCAAAATGCTTCGATGTAGTTAGGTCGTGCATTGCGGTAGTCAATATAATAGGCATGTTCCCAAACATCACAGGTAAGTAGTGGTTTTAGTTGTTCAGTCATTGGGTTGCCCGCATTTGAAGTGCTAATGATTTGTAAATTTTTATCGTTATCTTTTACCAACCATGCCCAACCAGAACCAAAGGTGCCGATAGCCGTCTGTGTGAACTTTTTCTTAAACTCTTCTACGGAACCGAAACATCTAGTTAATTCGCTCTCCAGTGCTGCAGGAGGCTCATTGCCGCCATTAGGGGAGAGGCAATTCCAATAGAAAGTGTGATTCCAGATCTGTGCAGCATTGTTAAAAATAGCACCATGTGAGCTTGGATCAGTGATAATTTTTTCTAATGAGCAGTTTTCGAAAGCTGTCCCTGGCACTAAATCATTTAGCTTATTAACATAGGCGCGGTGATGTTTACCATAGTGGTACTCCAGTGTCTCTTTAGAGATATGAGGGTCAAGTGCGCCCATATCATAAGGGAGTTTAGGTAATTCAAAAGTCATCGTTATTCTCCTTATAATGGAATTAGTCGTTTAAAATTTTCTCTATTGTAGGAAAAAGTAGGCGCTAAGGCAAGTGCCGGAGGCGTATTATCATCTGACGGTTAAACGTATTTATTTAACTGTTTAGTTTTCAAACTTTTTAAAGATTAATGAGCCATTGGTGCCGCCAAAACCAAATGAATTGGACAGTGCAACGTCGACCTTTCTTTGCTGTGGCTGATGTGGGACCAGATTGATATCACAACCTTCGCTAGGGTTATCGAGATTGATAGTTGGTGGCACAACTTGATCACGTAGTGCAAGAACCGTAAAGATTGCTTCGACGGCGCCTGCTGCACCAAGCAAGTGACCAGTCATCGATTTGGTTGAGCTAACTGCAAGAGAGTCAATGGAGCTCTTAAATGTGTCTTTAATTGCATCAACTTCCAGCTCATCACCTGCCATTGTTGATGTTGCGTGAGCATTAATATAGTCAATGGCATCGGGGGATAAGTTGGCATCATTCAGGGCATTAATCATACTGCGTGCGCCACCTTCGCCTCTGGGTGAAGGTGAAGTGATATGATAGCCGTCATCGCTCATGCCAAAACCAGCCAGTTCAGCATAGATTTTAGCCCCACGCTTTTTGGCATACTCATACTCTTCGAGCACCATGATGCCGGCGCCACTACCTAGTACAAAACCATCACGATCACGATCCCAGGGACGACTAGCTTTTTCTGGTTCATCATTGCGGGTTGATAATGCACGCATAGCCGCAAAGCCGCCAACACCTAACTCACAACTTGCCATTTCAGTTCCACCACACACCATTGCATCAGCATCGCCGTAAGCGATTAGTCGAGCTGCAGTGCCGATATTATGCGTTCCAGTTGTACACGCGGTCACAATGGCAATGTTTGGCCCTTTTAGCTGATGTTTGATGCAAAGGTAGCCTGAGGCAAGGTTGATAATCAGTCCGGGAATGAAGAATGGTGATAGTTTGCGTGGGCCGCCAGCTATCATCATCTTATGGCCTCTCTCGATTAGTGGCAGGCCACCAATACCTGAACCAATAGCGGTACCAATGCGATAGCTTTCCTCTTCTGAATTGGGAATTAGGTTGGCATCAGCAATAGCTTGAGCAGTTGCGGCTACAGCATAATGGATAAAAGTATCGTTGCGTCGTGCATCTTTAGCGGGCATGTAATCAGTGACGTCAAAATCTCTTATGTCACCGGAAATCCGCGCGGTTAAATTGCTGGCATCAAACCGGTCTATAAGGCGAATACCACTTTTAGAGGCTAATAGGGTTTCCCACGCTTGTTCTACGCTATTGCCCACCGGCGAGATAATCCCCAGCCCGGTGACGACGACACGACGTCTACTCACATGCTGCTCCTGTTCAATTATTGGTTAATAAGAGAGGTAAAAGAGAATTAATCACCTTTATGATGATCTATTCCCCTTTATCCTGCTGACGTTCTTGAATATAATCAATCGCTTGTTGGATTGTAGTGATCTTCTCAGCGTCTTCATCAGGAATCTCTTGATCAAATTCCTCTTCTAGCGCCATTACTAATTCAACGGTATCCAACGAGTCTGCACCTAGATCATCAACAAATTTGTTTCCATTTTCGAGCTTATCGGCCTCTATACCGAGCTGCTCAGCAATAATCTTTTTCACACTCTCTTCTATTTTTGATGTACTCATAGCTTTTTCCTTACTCTAAAAAAAAACGACACGGGTAGTGTATCTTAAATCAAGTAATATTCAAGCGTTAAACAACAATTTTTCATTTTGTCTCCCGATACGGTTTGAGAAGCCCTACCTAGTACATTCCGCCATTAACATGGATTACCTGGCCAGTAAGATAAGAGGCTTCGGCTGAGGCAAGGAAGCCAGCAACTGCAGCAATCTCTTCCGCGGAGCCAATGCGGTTGGCTGGAATCGCGTTAAGAATGGCTTGTTTCTGCTGCTCATTCAATGCAGCGGTCATATCGGTCTCGATAAAGCCTGGGGCGATGGTATTGACCGTTATATTGCGAGTAGCAACCTCCTTTGCTAAGGAGCGACTGAAGGCATCAACCCCTCCTTTACTGGCAGAATAGTTGGCCTGACCAGCGTTGCCCATCGCGCTGACGGAGCTAAGGCTGATAATTCGGCCCCAGCGTGCTTTTACCATGCCTTTCAGGCAGGCTTTGGTGACATAAAAGGTGCCATTCAGGTTAGTGGTGATAACATCCAGCCACTCTTCGTCTTTCATGCGTAACATTAGGTTGTCACGGGTAATACCAGCATTATTAACCAAAATTGTCGGGTGGCCGTACTCTTTTTGTATCGTATTGACTAGATCAGTAATCGCTTGGCGATCATTTAAATCTAGCGCCATGCCGCAGCCATGGAGATTATGTGTTTTAAAGTCATCACTGATGCGGGCGGCTCCCTCTGCAGTGGTAGCAGTGCCAACTACCCATTTTACTCCTCTGCTTGCTAGATTGCGTGCAATAGCTTGACCAATGCCGCGGCTAGCGCCAGTTACTAGTGCCACTTTATCGCTGATTGACATAATAGACTCCTCTTTTTAATGACTTGTGTCGGTAACCATTTCTTGTTGCTTAACTAGCAATGCCTCTAGGTTTTCCATGCTATTGAGAGTGAAGGTCGCTATCTCTGGACAGATACGACGATTTTGGCCGCTCAATATGCGATTTGGGCCGCACTCGACAATAAGGTCAACCTGCTCCTTTTCCATGCGCTCAATAGTTTCCACCCACCTGACGGGTTGATGAAGCTGAACTAATAGCGCATCAGCAATAGCCGCAGGGGTTGTTTCGATGGCGACATCGGCATTATTAATGACCGGGATAGTCGGCGATTTAATGTTAACATCGGCCATTAAGGCAGACAGGCGCTCTGCAGCAGGAGCCATTAGTTCACAATGAGAAGGAACACTAACAGGCAGTTTTTTAGCCAACTTGGCTCCAGCTTGTTTGGCAAGCGCTGCTGCACGTTCTACTGCATCATTGTGTCCAGCAATGACAATCTGATTGCGTTCATTGATGTTTGCAATGGTGACAATCTCTCCTTCAGCAGCCTCTTCACAGATTTTAGCAATTTGATGTGCCGGCAGCATGACAATCGCTGCCATTGCCCCTGTTCCTTCTGGTACGGCTTCCTGCATAA
>JANQHY010000011.1 GCA_028282395.1 Gammaproteobacteria bacterium | reverse complement strand
GAGGGTGTTTAATGTAGCGTTCGCCAATATAGGTGCGACCGTGGGGGTTAAATGCTTTTTGACCGTGCTCATCTTCCAGTGCAGTCGTAACGATACCGTATTGAGGGTTATTCTCCATATAGTCGACCAGTCTTGCCAGGGTGTCAGTCTTTTGTAACCAGGCATCGGGATTTAATAGATAGATATAGGGAGTCGTAACCCGTTCAAACAGCATATTTACCCCTTTGCCAAAACCAACATTCTCTTTGTTAGCTACAAGCTCGATATCGTTGGAAAAAGATTGTAGTACTTCAACACTATTGTCTTGACTATTGTTGTCGAGTACTAATACTTTAACTGCTACACCAGTCTGTTTTAATATTGACTCTACTGCTCTCTTGACCATCTGTGCAGTATTATAATTAATAATTAGTACGCTAATCATTAGTGATGACCTCTACCCTATGTAATTTTGTCATAGTGTACCTGAGAGTTAGTAACAATGTTGTAAGATTTTATCGATTTTTTTGTGGCTAGGGGCAAGTTTTTTCGTGTCTACTCTTTTTTCTAGCGTTGACCTATGGAATAAAGGAGAGCATGTGAATTATAGTCTGCAGGGAAAAGATGCCATTTAAAGGATTGCGACGAAAGAAATAAACCAATATGCTAATTTATACTATAATAAAAAAATTGTGCAAGGAAAGGGGTAGCAGGGATGCGAAAATTAACACGTCTTCTATCAAGCATAATTATTGCTGTGTCATTGTTGGCTAGTGCAATGAGTCAACCAATATCTGGTTTAGAGACGCCTACTGTTACATCAAATAGTGCTGCTTGGAATATGGGCCCAGTTTATGGTGGGGCAACCTATAGTGATCTTTATGGTTGGATATTTACCGGCCAGTATACACAGCAAATTGGCATAATGAATGCGCTTTCCCTAATTCTTGATGGGGGGCCGAGACAGACGCGAGCGAATCTAACGTGGGGTATGCAGCCTAGGCAAAATCAACTATTCAAGGTGACGGCAGAGTACTTGCGCCAAAAAATGGAGTTCAACTTTTTATCTGGTGAAGTGCGTGAATGGATTGGCCAGCCAGCTATTGGTGCACAGTATGAGTATCTATTAAATTCAAACATTATTAACGATGTTTTTGTCGGTGGACATTATAGTTATGCCAATAGTAAAACCTTATCACCTAAGGACTATAGAGATAGTAATGGATTGATTTACGAAAATTATCGTCGTATTGCTGGAGGGAGAAATGGTAGTGGAGGTGTTGGTGTTGATCTGTTTCCTTTAGCGAATACGCATATTTTAGCAGCAGTTAATTATAGTGATGTTACGTATGACACCAAATGTATTGGTAGTCGGCATGATGAGCGCGGTATTGGTGGTACAGTAAGTCTAGATCAGCTTCTTACGAAACAGTTTCGCGTGAAACTATTAGCAAAGCGAGTAGTTCCGCTTGATGAATTTCAGGGCGGGATTTACTACCAGCCAACTAGTCAGTTAAATTTAGGTGTTGCGCTTGAACGTATTATCGGCGGTAGTGGATTGCCAAATGACAGTCGTGTGACGGTTGACATTAATTATGACTTTGCTATGCCTAAGCGGCGACCGAATCTGGCCTCATTAAGGAGACAAGCAGTGGCGCCACCACTAAGAAATTGGACCGCTGTCCCAGCAATAAAGATGAAGCAGGTACTGGCAGTAGTTGATCAGAAGCGAGTCGGTGATGGTTTAGGTCCTTTGGTTAATTTGGGGAATGGTAATAGTGTGCCAGCTATTTGGGAGTACGGTGAAGGTGGACTTCAATATGATTTAATCGTGACGGCACAGGGCAACACATTTAACAGTAGTACGGTACTTACAGAGATTAATAATACGCCTAACACATCGAGCCCAGGTCAAACCTTATCTAATTCAGCAGTATTCCAGAGCCAAACTTGTGCTGTTAATGCACAAGTAACCTCCTGTACCTATCGTTTTCAAACGGTGACAGGACAGCCTGGTATTTTTAATGTTCAGGCAACGGACAGTGCAGCAAATGTATCGCCAATTGCTGTGCTGACGGTTCAGTTTGGCAGCGGTTAGTATTGGTGAATAGATAGGAAGATTTAGCCTTTGTATTTATTTGAAATGGCAATAAAATAATTTAGTTTGCTTGATTCCATGTGGCGTCGATCGTTTACGCCAAACTCTGTCGAAAGTGTAATTACTGGTGAAGTTAAGCCACGATTAATAAAATATTTTTCTAGCTCAGCTTTTAATTGAGCTAAATCGATAGATTGAATTGTCTGAAGTTGAATGGCAATGCCATTTTCAATCTGCTTTCCTTGTAAAGAGAGAATGTGTGGGTGAGCAGTAAGCATAGAGTAGATATTTTTTGTTGGTACAGCAATATTGCCATAATAGAAAATGGGGGATTTTCTCCCTTCAATTTTTGCTAGGATTGGATAATTTATGCCGCAATCACAAGTTTTATCACTAATTTCAATTTTATCACCAGTCTGATAGCGTATAAGTGGCAGAGTATAATTTATTAAATTGGTAACATAGAGATCATCAGATAGACAGTTGGCCATTACCGCTTGCTGCTGACCATCTACAGGCTCCATTAAGGTGGCATCTGCACAGAGATGCTGATGTGAGCCGGTGTGGCAGGTAATGGCTAATGGGCCTGCCTCAGTTGCACCATAAAAATTTGCGATGGTCGCATCACTGAAAGTTTCCTTAATTATAGCGATATCTTCATCTATTACTGGCTCTGCTGTTAGAATAATCCGTTGTGGGTGAATGTTAAGGTGGTGGAATTTGCAATATCTAGCGACCATGGCAAGTGCTGAGGGGAAAGCAACAATATCGCTAGGCTGATAGTTAACAAGCTGTTCAGCTAAATAAGCAACGTCACTATTAATATCGAGACGTTTGTATGTCACCTGCGGTAGAAATGGTACTACCCATAATAGGTAACTCATATGTACTGGGTGGCGTGACACAATCGTGGCCAAGCGCAGGTTCTCCACGCCATTTTTTTCTGTAATAGCATAAAGTGTAGGTCGATAAACATGGCTAATATAACGGGTAAAATCGCGTATTGACCACACGACGATACCTTTTTTTCCAGATGTGCCGCCGGTAAACCAAGATAGATAGTGCTCTCTAAGCGGGGTGGAGAAATCAGCATTATCAAACCATGTTAGGACATCTTTTAAGCGTAACGATTTATCTGTGACGATGTCATCCCAATTATCCATTAATTCTGTTTTGGTTAATACCGGAAGCTGGTGTAGCTCAGCGACGGAGAAATTATCGATATCGATCTGTTGTAGATGGTGGCGGTACCAGGGTGAGTGATTATAACAGTGGTGTAGTAGCGCTCTTAAGGCAGACTGCTGATGTAGCTGAATCTGTTCATGGTTCCACTGATACTGGATTTGATAGCGGGTATTCTGTTCATAGAGTTCATTAGTGATTTTTTCAGTTAAGTTAGCCATTGTCTGCTCCTCAACTTATGCTACACGCTCTATTTTAATTGTAGCATATATTGGAGGCGAAAAATTTAACCTATTGATAGTTATTGTCAATTTTTTCTGGAGGTATAGAGGAATGAAAACCTTGTTGCTATGTATTCCACTTAAAGAGAATTCACTTGAGGCGTACAAAGGATTTGTTAAAGAGAGTACGATTGATCGAAAAGATGAATATCATGCTATGTTGTCACGTTATGGAATTTATTGCACGCGTACCTGGCATAAGAGTATTGCTGGTCGTGACTATTTATTTGTTTATCATGAAGTCGGTGAGAATTTTGAGGAGATGCTAAAGGAGTTTGACCAGTCGCAGCAGGAGTATGAAGTATGGTTTAGGGGTAAATTATTGGATATCTATGACATCCAAAACCCTCAAGAGATGGCGCCGTTAACTCAGCTACTTGATTATACTCTCTAGTGTAAATATTTAATGTAAAGGGCTGTCTATCTATTGCTGATTAAGAGTAATTTTCTTTATTAATGATTCTCCAGGCTTTAATAGTCATTGAACAGGTTTGTCAAAGACAGTGCTGTTATTGTTCCCGTTACAAAGAAGATTTCGCTACGTATTTCCTTTATCGCTATTCTCTCCAAAGCTTCTCCGTTCTACCGCTATCTATCAACGATAGGATGACTTAACTTTTGGAATGACACACTCGGATTGCCGGTTATGCTGCTGTAGGCAGCAGTTATAAAGGTGGTATTGTGTTCATGACAACAGAGAATTATAGTGAATCGATGAATCTACTAGCGCATTGAATGCCGCATCGACGTTGGCGCCGGGGATGCCAAAAAGTATATTTACCTCCAGCTTGCTCTAAATATTTCACAATTAGTTGAGCACCTGTCAGCATAAAGCTATCTATATTTAGATAGTTAATAGAAATCATAGTATAGTGCTGAATTTCTGAATAGGTTGGAAAGACATTGGGTGAAAGAGATTGCTAATTGATAGTTGTGATTAGAATGAATTCAATTGCATGAATTCATGAAATAAACTATTTTGGTAACAATTTTCGTCATATTGAGGATTATAGCTAGTGCTAGTGTTTCCATATTTTGTTGAGTGATGCTTATGAATATTATGGGTTGATTGGGGTACAACACTATCATTACTGCTTGTATTAGTTGCAGCATTAGTATTATTCATCATTTTATTTATAGATTTAGCCGTGGAGCTTAGCGAGTTGTTGCTTGCACCATTTCCTGAGATAATTTTTTCTTGCTTTTTAGAAGGTTTTTTAGCTTCTTTAACTGCTTTGTTAATAGTTTTTTCGTTTAATAGCTTACGTTGGTGGTATACTCTATGCTTCTGTGAAATTATTGCTCTTAATTGGCCAGATTTGTTGTCTGTTGGGGATTTATTGCAAACATAGTTGAGGTCTTTGAGTATTTGTTGTGCATCAAGATGATCATAGTAATTATTTGTTGCTTCAAGTTCTGCTGCAATGTTAAGCATTAGGTTAGCTATAGTGGCGAGTTCTTGCTTGTTGTTATCCGAATCAATTGCATTTTGTAGTTTCAGCATATTCTCAGCAATAAATTTTTCGTTAAATTTATTCTGTAAATTTTTCTGTAGATTATTCCATGCGGCGCTATTTCCACCAAAAATAGCCTTAAGTATGCCACGATTCTCTATTCTAGCATTATACAGTAGGCTATTTTTAACATTTGATCTTTCATCAATCTCGCGCTGGATAGCACGTATCTGAGTAGAGTTGAGACTATCAAAGTTAAAGCCCGCAACTTTATCACAACTGTTCTTTAATTGATTTTCGAAGTCTATTTTTGAGGAGATCTTTTTAGGTAAATTGTTTTCAAAGTCATCGACAATATCTTTTATGTTGGTATAGAAAACCTTTGCAGTAATGAGCCCCGCATTTATTTTTTCAATTGTCACCTCTTGGGTGAAATAACCTAGACGGGTGTTAAGTAAATTAGCCAAATCAGGAAAATCTTGTAAGATCTCTTTTGACAAAATACTTTCATAGGAGAGGCCTGTTTCCTGTTTCAATGTGCTATTTCTCTTGTCATAATACGTATATGTGTCAGGTATACTCAGCATTCTTGCTAGTCCAAAGATGTCTACATGTCTATTTGTTTTGTTAAATTCATTATATACCGTTTTGTTTTTATTTAATTGAGTTATTGCGCCTATAGGGAGAGGCATATATTCTGGTGTTCCAGGTTGTATATTTATGTCGTCAAGACCGCCTTCTATCGTTTTATCAAAATCGATAGCACAGTAGTTGGGGGTATCTACACCGCCAGCTTGGTCTTCTTCATATTGGTTCTTTGCTTTACGTAGCATGTTTTCTGGTTTAACATCACCATGATAATTACCTTTATTATGCATCTCCTCGATGGATTGCGTGACATTTAAGCCCGTGTTAATTCTATCTAGGCGGCTTAATTTTTTCTCTTCTCGTTTTAATGCTTTCCGTAGATCGTTACCGACGCTATCAATAACGATATAATACTCTCTATCCTGTTTGTAGGTATGCATGTACTGGCCGCGATTGCGCGAATAGGACTCTGATGAATTTGGTTTGTTGACTAACGTGTAGAAACCACTACCAAGTTTCTGTGATTTCATTACACGGACATTTTTCTGAATTCTCGCTTCTGTATCAACTTCATTATTTTCTCTACTTTTTAAATACTGTTCCTCTTCGCTAGAGGATCTAATTTTTTTTATTGCACAGTAGTGGCCAGCTTTTACTCGCGCTTTTCGGCCGTTATTACTTTCTAAGTTTTCATTTATGTAGATCAGTTGTGCGAAAGTGATATCACTATATGTACCTGAGCCCAAATGGTTAATTCTATCGCTATCAGATGCCAGAGCAACAATATCAACGATTTCGCCATCGTTGTCACGCGTACAGACATAGGTGTGAAGTAGTGGTTTTCCATCTACTTTATGTTTTGGATCATTTATTTGAATGATATTATAGTCAGGTGAGTTACTATTTTTATTCTCTTGAAATTGTGATTTAACGTATTCAATTTCCTTTTGACGCCTCTTTTTATGCTCTTTTATATCGTTTTCTGATGGTTGGCGCCACGCTTGATTAAACCGGCCCAAAAATGATGATGTAGTCGATGGTTTTTTCCAGGAGATCAGTGGATAGTTGTTCTCGTGCGCTTGTGGGTTTTCTAATTCTGAATAGTAGATGTTCTCATCTTCATCGGAGCAATCTGAAATGTATGATTGCTGATATTGAGCAAAAATATCATCAACATTGCCATTATAAGCCATGCTTGGAAACCTCTTTGGAAAAGTTAGAATAAATAATATATAAACTCTTATTATATCAAATCTTACAAATAAGTCAATATATTCATCAACAAAATGGTCACTTTGTCTTCGCCAGTATAGTTAAAATTGTTATATATCAATATGTTAAGAAATAACATGAAAAATGGCGGTTCAATTGGTGTTTTTATTTGACTCAATGTCTGTATCTGTTTGACCACAGGCGTAAGCTCATTCACAGATCCAGGACTTGTTCATTTCAGCACAGCTGCAATGTCATCTTCAGATGGCAATGCCACAATTCTAACAAATAAATTAATGGTTTGTGCTTATATTACCAATGCACTCAGTATGCTTGGGCTTGCAGTATCCACTCAATTACCTAGACAGCCCAACTTGCTTTCTCCATGGACCAAAAACACCATACTTAACAGGTTTATCAATTAAGTCGGCGCCTGCTGCACCAAATGACCAATATATCCAATTTACTTATGATATTAGAAAACACTCTACTACATTCTTTTCAGAAAACTATTTCGTTAGCAAATCCAATATGCTGTGAAGTAAGATAGTTCTTTCCTTTATCTTTACCATCATAAAATCTCCATTTTTATTAGACTGACCACAAGCATAGTGGGTTTTGGAAAGGCAAGTGGAAAAACGGTCCTGGGCCCACCACTTCCTCTAACTCTGCCCTTGTCCCCGGTTTCATTGGGCCTTAACTAACTATCTTCATTCATTGCAGTAGCTAGCGACAAGCATAAAAAAGCCGTATGCATCTGCATACGGCTTTTTAAACTATAGTAACAAATAGAATCAGAAGAATTTTTCCGTCAAATTTTGTACTTTCTTTTAACAAAGCTAGCGTATAAAGGGCTAATTAACTCTTTAATTTGCTCTAGAGTCAGATAAGTAGTTCGATTATCGACTGGAAAAAAGACAATGTTTTTACTTTCTATAGGATAGAGCTTCCATTCTTTATTTTTAGAGCCAATGGAATTATTTCCATGTTTATTGATGAGCTCACAATAGTGTCCTTCAAAAATTACTATGAATCTATCATCAAGAATTTCTCTATACTCTACCGTGAGATTCCCAAGATGGTCTAGTGAGTATTGATACTCTGTATCTCCTTCAGGTCCATAATGATCATCAATAATTTCTGTATATTCAGCATTGGCTTTTGCGAAGACATCAGCAAATGTTCCTGGATATTTCGCAGGATATCCTCGATACGAGGAATCAGGGGCAGGAACTGATTTACCAAGTGCATTGTGCATATTCCAGAAGTAGACAGCAGCCCCCTCTGGATAACCATCACAATGAATATAATAGACCGTTTTAATCATTTTTTCACCATCTCTT
>JANQHY010000293.1 GCA_028282395.1 Gammaproteobacteria bacterium | reverse complement strand
GCTTTACCTAGCAGTAACCTACACTCAGGATTGAGATGGCGAAGGTGTAGCGTTTTGCCCAAACGCGTATACTGCTCAGTGATAAATTGAATGGCATCAATCGCTGAATGGTCAGCCACGCGCGAGCGCATGAAATCAATAATCACTTCACCAGGATCATTCTCTATATCAAAAAGTGCTTTAAATTGGGCAACAGAACCAAAAAATAGTGGGCCGTGCAGTGTATACTCTTTTTCTCCTTTATCATTAACGCGGTTTTCAGCACGGATATCTTTTGCTGTCTGCCAGGCAAAAACTAGGGTAGAAATAATTACTCCTGTTACCACAGCAATTGCTAAATCGGTAAAGACCGTCACAACTGTTACCACAATGATGACAAAGGCATCATGTTTAGGAATTTTTCTGATAAATTTAAAGGTTGTCCACTCAAACGTTTCAATCACCACCATGAACATCACTCCAACCAATGCAGCAAGCGGAATCATTTTAATCATCGGCCACAGTACAATAATAAATAGTAGCAGTGCCGTACCAGCAATAATTCCTGATAACCTGCCACGACCACCAGAATTTACATTTATCATGCTCTGGCCAAGCATGGCACAGCCGCCCATACCTTTAAAAAAGCCGCAAACAATATTGGCAATCCCCTGAGCGATGCACTCTCTATTTGCACGCCCGTGGGTATTGGTCATCTCATCAATTAATGACAGTGTCATTAATGATTCAGAGAGGCCAATAATAGCGAGTATCACCGCATAAGGCAGAATGATTTTAATCGTTGTAAAGTTAAATGGTACGGTTATCCAAGCAAACGTTGGCATTGCAATCGACATCTGTTGCCCACTTACCATGTCATTCACCACACGTGTATCAATATGAAAAAGATGTACCAACAGCGTAACCGTAATAATGGCAACCAGAGCGGAAGGCAGGCGCTTAGTAAATTTTGGCAAATAGTGAGTGATTGCCATTGCCAGCACAACCAATCCCAACATAAGAAAAAGTGCTGTACCTGCCAACCAGTGTGATGGCATCCCGCCACTGCCGTGAACTTTGAACTGTTGCAACTGGGCTAGAAAAATAACAATCGCCAAACCATTAACAAATCCAACCATAACTGGCTTTGGCAAAATACGGATCAATTTACCTAGTCTGAATAAGCCAACCAATATCTGTAATGCGCCAGTCAAGATAATGGTGGCAAAAAGATATTTGATTCCATATTGACTAACCAATGAGACAATCACCACGGCCATTGAACCGGTGGCACCAGAGATCATACCGGGACGACCACCAATTAAAGCCGTAATCAAACACATGAAAAATGCCGAGTATAGCCCTACCAATGGATCAACATGTGCCACCAAGGCAAACGCAATCGCCTCAGGAATCAATGCCAGTGCAACAGTTAAACCGGAGAAAAAGTCAATATGCCATTTACCTTCAGCAGGCAGTAAAAAATTTTTAATAGATTGTATCATCGTTATTCCGCAATAAAATGGGTTGTTAACAAACGCTATTAAAAAATAGCGTGATCGAAGTATTTTGCTAGCGCAGAGCGCCTGACGGAGAAAGTCTACTAGCAGATTTTAAGGTGGTGTCATTATCATGTAGTTATTTTTTTATTATTTGTTCACTTCTTATTTAAGCCATGGCCAATTCATCATATTGATTATAAAATATTTTCTATAGCAAATCAGCCTATTCAACCGCCAGATGATACAGTAAAAATAACAGTAGCGCTAGTAGTCATTAGCCCAACCTCTTTGTACATAACAACCTCTAGGAGAGGCCTATAGACTCTCAAACATAACGATGGCAGCAAGCGCAATAAATACTATAGCAATGATAAGTTCCAATACATTGATCTGCCTTTTCCTGGTTAACTTTTTAATAATGCTGCCTGCCCCAGCCACATAGGTCGTCATTGCCAATAGGTCAATAACAATCCACGTAGCAACCAGTACGATTAACTGCTCACTTTTGGGAGAGTTGGCCTGAATGAACTGGGGAAAAAGTGCAATAAAAAAAATAATATCTTTCGGGTTACTGACGCCAATCAAAAAAGAGGATAGAAAGATTTTTCCTCTTTTTTTATCTATCGGTTTTTCCCTACTACTGCAGAGATCTCTATTTCCTGGCGACTTAACTTGTCTTAAGTGACTAATACCCAAATAAAATAGATAGAGAGCCCCAGCAATTTTTACAACATTGAGGAGTGTCATGTTTGAACTAACAAATGCGCCAATGCCTATGAGAGAGAGAAAAATAATCACACAAGACGCTGTTGTGCCTCCTACTGCTGAAAAAAAAGCATATTTAAACGGATAACGCGCGCCCTGACGCAAACATAACATCGCAACTGGACCCGGTGCGACAATTAACAGCGTGATAGTCATCACGTATAAGAGCCATAAATAGATATTCATTGTTACTCTCACAATAGAAAAAAGCCATTTGATTAGGAGATCAAATGGCGCGACAGATTTATTAAAATTTCGTTTGCTTGTCAGGTAATTTTTTTAATATCCTGACCCAACTGCTCACTCAACTTCGCAGCAATTATCAAGCCACGTATCTGCTCCTGACCACTGTTCTCCTCTTTTTCGACGACCAGTATATAGCGTTTCTTCTGGCTATTGAGGGTGGCAACAACATTACCAATCCGTGCTTTCTCCAAGGCATGATAATCAACAGCGATGATTGCATCACACGATACCATCAACATTTTTGCTGTGACCTCTTCGCGGCGAATACGCTGCGCTTGACTAATTTGTGCCGGCTTAACGCCTTGGACATCACGACCACTAATAATACCTGCTAGACGCCGGTCCTCATCCAGCACCAGCACAGCATGCAGGTCACTGATTGTCACATCCTGCAGAATGGCATCAATGCGGTCATTAAGCGATGCAATAGGTAGTGGCGCATACTGTAGATCAAGCATACAGTACGTTGCAGGATCAGTAACATAGATCAATTCTGGCAACTTATGTGCAGGAAAAATTTTTGCCTCGCGATTAAGCGGGTGAACCTCAAGTGGTACGTACTGCGTTGACACCGTCTCTCTCCTCATCATTCTGTCTAGTTATGCGTTATTCACCGTTATCCACGCGCCTGGATACGGGTAACTCTCTGGATTGTTGTCATTAAATACCAGTCAGCGCGGTTTTGCAACTATTTATCCTCTCTCTGCCTTGAAATCGCCTCTATCTGGCCCTATGTAGTAGTCAACATAATGGTAAATAATTGAGGAAATGTACTATGTCAACTGCAACGCAGAAAGAGAGGCTCCGTTTTGAGACGGAGACCAAACAATTACTCCATCTGGTCACCCACGCACTCTACAGTCATGAAGAGATTTTCCTGCGTGAGCTGATCTCCAATAGCGCTGACGCCATTGATAAAATCCGTTTCGCTGCGCTTAAAGATGATAAACTGTATGAAAATGATCATGATCTCAAGATCGAGATCCTACTTGATAAAGAGGCAAATACCATCACTATTCGTGATAACGGTATCGGCATGAATCGTGATGATGTCATTGCTAACCTCGGTACGATTGCTAAATCAGGCACGCGTGAGTTTCTTGCACAATTGAGCGGCGACCAAGCGAAAGATAGCAAACTGATTGGTCAGTTTGGTGTTGGTTTCTACTCGTCATTCATTGTCGCTGACCGTGTTGTGGTAAGCACCCGCCGGGCTGGCGAGGCAGCTGAAGCTGGCGTACGCTGGAGCTCTGATGGCAGCGGCGAATATGATATTGAAACGATCAATAAAAGCGATCGTGGGACTGAAATCACGCTTCATCTCAAGAAAGATAAAGAGGAATTTCTTGAGCCGTGGCGTCTGCGCACCATTATTACCAAGTACTCTGACTACATTGACATTCCCATCTATATGGAGAAACCGCCAGCACCACCCGCTGAAGGTGATGACGCAGAACAACCCGAAGCAAAAGCTGATGAGAATCAAGCGCCCGAGTGGGAACAGGTCAACCGCGCCAAAGCGCTGTGGCTACTGCCTAAAAGTGAGATCAAAGAGGAGGACTATAAAGAGTTCTATAAACACATTTCCCACGATTTCGAAGACCCACTACTCTGGAGTCTCAACCGTGTTGAGGGCAAGCAGGAGTACACCAGTCTGCTGTATGTGCCTTCACAAGCACCTTTTGATCTATGGAACCGCGACTATAGCCGCGGCCTGAAACTGTATGTACGCCGTGTCTTCATCATGGATGAAGCAGAGCAGTTCCTACCCACCTATCTGCGTTTTGTTAAAGGTGTCATTGATTCTCAAGACCTGCCGCTTAATGTCTCGCGTGAGATTCTGCAGAATAACCGTGCTGTTGAGGCAATTCGCTCAGGTATTGTCAAACGGGTACTGGGTATGCTGGAGAAATTAGCGAAAGAGGATGAGAGCCGTTACCAGACCTTCTGGAACTCTGTCGGTAAAGTATTGAAAGAGGGGCCAGGCGAAGATTTTGCTAACCGTGAACGTATTGCCAAGCTATTGCGCTTTGCCTCTACCCATAGTGATAGTGAAGATCAAACGGTATCATTAGAGGCCTACATTGCACGGATGAAACCTGAGCAGGACAAAATCTATTATGTCACTGCTAACACCTTTACCGCTGCAAAAAACAGCCCACATCTCGAAGTATTCCGTAAAAAAGAGATTGAGGTACTGCTGTTATCTGACCATGTTGACGAATGGTTGGTCTCACATCTGACCGAGTTTGACGGCAAAACCCTACAGTCTGTCACCAAAGGTAATCTTGATCTTGGCGGTCTCGAAGAGACTGAGACAGAAACTGAGAAAAAAGCGGAAGAGGAGAAATTTAGCAGCCTAATCGAGCAGATGAAGGGCACCCTGACTGATAAAGTTAAGGATATCCGCATCACTCACCGCTTGACCGATTCTCCCGCCTGCCTAGTGGTTGATGAGAACGAGATGAGCGCTAATCTGCAGCGCTTGATGCAATCCGCTGGTCAGCAGGTCCCTGCTGGTAAACCGATTCTCGAGCTCAACCCTGACCATGCTATAATTACGCGCCTGCGTGATGAGCAAGATGAGGCCTGCTTTAATGAGTGGAGCAATATTCTCTTTGATCAAGCAATGCTGGCTGAAGGTGGCAAACTGGATGATCCAGCAACTTTTGTTAAACGTTTGAACAAAATGTTATTAACATTTGCAGCTGATCAGTAAATATGGAAGAATGATCGTCAATTATTAGGGTGTAGTGCTAGCTATGCCCTAATACTCTTAATTCAATAACCAATAATGGAGGGCTGAACGATGAGAATTGGCGTTCCCAAAGAGATCAAAGCTGATGAATTTCGTGTTGCGCTGACACCAGCGAGTGTTAAGCAGCTAATTGACCTGGGCCATCAGGTGATTGTTGAAACTAACGCTGGCGCAGGGGTTGGTTTTAGTAATGATGATTACCGTGCTGCTGGCGCTGAGATTGTTGATTCCGCACAACAAGTTTTTCAACAGGCGAAACTTATTGTCAAAGTCAAAGAGCCGCAACCGAGGGAATGTAAACAGTTAAACAACGAACAGATACTTTTCACCTACCTCCATTTGGCTGCCGATCCACTCCAAGCCGAACTATTACTACAATCAGGCTGCAGCGCTATCGCTTATGAAACCGTTACCAATGATATCGGCTATCTGCCACTATTAGCACCGATGAGCGCGATTGCTGGACGGCTTGCTACCCAGGCTAGCGCTTACCATCTACAAAAACCGTATGGCGGTAGTGGTATTCTGCTAAGCGGAATGGCTGGCGCTGCTCCTGCCAATGTCACTATCATCGGCGGTGGCATGGTCGGCACCAATGCGCTCGAGGTTGCTGTCGGCATGGGTGCGAATGTGACGGTTTTTGATCGTTCGCCACAACGCCTGAAACAGCTCAACACACAATTTAGTGACAACATTACTACGATTGAGATGGATATAGGGGCATTGGAAAAAAATGTTGTCAATGCTGATGTTGTCATTGGTGCGGCATTGGTAGCTGGTGATACGGCGCCAAAACTCCTCACCCGGGATATGTTAGACACCATGCGTGACGGTTCGGTAGTCGTTGATGTATCAATTGACCAGGGCGGCTGCTTTGAAGGCAGTCATCCCACTACCCACCAAGATCCAGTCTTCCTTGAAGAGGGTATTATCCACTACTGTGTTGCCAATATGCCGTCAGCCGTACCGCGTACAGCGACGTTGGCCCTCAACCACATTACCTTACCCTTTGTCACCGCATTGGCGAATAAGGGTATAAAACAAGCGCTACTTGATGATCAACATTTTCTTAATGGATTAAATGTCTCAGCTGGCCACATTACCCATACGTCTGTTGCCAATGCACTCAATAAACCTTTTGTTTCACCCCAATCAGTATTAAATGAGGTATTATGTCAGTAAACTATTTTAACCACAGCGCTAGCGCTGACGCTATCCCGCTACAAGTCGTTACTAAAGACGAACTTGAAGCATTATTACCTAACCAGAGCGATTTCATTAAAAATCAAATTGCAACCGCCGACTTTAGCGCTAAAAAGCATACCTTCTGTCCCTTACTTGACAGTAATGGACGCCTAGAACAGATATGGGTTGGAGCAGGTAAGGAGATCACTATTGCAACCTTAGCGCATCTGCCTCTAACACTGGCCGAGGGTAACTATACGCTTGTCAGTAATGCCTCGGCAGCGCAAAAAACTGCTATGGCCATCGGCTGGGGACTTGGCAGTTACCAATTTGATGCCTACAAGAAGCCCAGACGCCACGCAGCAAAACTCGATCTGCCAGATGGCAGCGACCATGATAGAATTAAACGTACTGTTAACGCCTTTACCCTTGGACGCACACTCATCAACCGTGCACCACATGATCTGACGCCAGCAAAACTTGCTGAGGCCGTCGCTGAATTAGCACAACAACATAACGCAACCTGCACAAAGATTGTTGGTGATGACTTGTTAACAGAAAATTACCCTGCTATTCATGCCGTTGGCCGTGCCAGCGATGATGTCCCGCACCTGATTGATCTGCAATGGGGTGATAGCAACCATCCAAAACTAACCTTGGTGGGAAAAGGTGTCTGTTTTGATACGGGTGGCATTCTGGTCAAACCTTTCTCATCAATGACATTAATGAAAAAAGATATGGGCGGTGCCGCTCATGTTATCGCCCTGGCACAGATGATTATGACCAACAAACTGCCCGTTCGCCTACGACTACTCATCCCGGCAGTAGATAATGCCATCTCCGGTAATGCTTACTATCCGAGTGATGTCATCACCATGCGTAGTGGTAAAACCGTTGAAGTTGGTCACACTGATGCAGAAGGACGCCTAATTCTCGCCGATGCCTTAGCTGAAGCAGCCACTGAAAAGCCACAACTGCTAATTGACTTTGCTACCCTCACGGGTGCTGCGCGTGTTGCCCTTGGCAGCGAAATAGCAGTAATGTTTGCTTCACAACAAACAACTGCAACAGAGATAGAGAAAATTGCCACAGAAGTAACCGATCCGGTTTGGCGTTTACCGCTACATAAACCCTACAGGAAACTGATCGACAGTAAAGTTGCAGATATCTGTAACGCGGCAAAAGGAGGTTACGGTGGCGCTATTACCGCAGCACTTTTTCTGCAGGAATTTGTCCCGGCAGAGACAGACTGGCTCCATTTTGATGTAATGGGTTGGAATCTGCAATCGAGTCCGGGCCACCCACAGGGCGGTGAACTATTTGCTGTGCGTGCTTTATTTGATTATCTTGTGCAACGTTTTAATAGCTAAGGAGAGCAATACTATGAACAATAATGATATCAGTGCCAGTAAACTGCAATGGAGCTGCCGCCGCGGCATGTTGGAGTTGGATATCCTGCTGCAACCTTTTGCCAGAGATGCCTATCCAAGATTGACGCCAGAACAGCAAATACTCTTTCGCGAACTACTGACGTGTCAAGATAGCGAACTATTTCAATGGCTGGTTGTCAATAATCGCACAGACATGGCGCCACATTTTACTGATTTAGTCGACGCTATCCGCAATTTCGCTAATCCTCCATAAAATTGACATCCTCACCTACCTAAAGGAAGGTGATTCCTATTACTAGGCTGCGAGTT